>CAIXDS010000304.1 GCA_903918195.1 uncultured Acetobacteraceae bacterium
CTCACCCCCCTCTTCCCATAACCCTTTAAGTGATGGGGTCCAGGGGCCTCTCGGCCGTCGTGCCGAAGGCGCGCTGCGCGCGACGGGCGGGTCCAGGGCAGAGCCCTGGACTTCCTTCACCCAGCCCTCAGTGCCCGTGCGCCTTGTGTTTCTTCTCGCGCGGCGGGGGCGGCTGGGCATACAGGGCGAACGATCCGGTCGCGGCCGGCAGTCGCGCGAAATAGGGCGGGTCGTTGTTGCGGAAATCCTGCACGAAGGCGATCAGCAGCAGCAGCCACCAGACGTTCAGCTGATTGAACAGCCAGATCAGCAGCAGCCCCGCATAGATCGCACCGTATATGGACACCACGAAGGTGGCCGCCTCGGTCAGCAGGAAAAGCCCGGCATGGGCGACGCCGGCGCGCAGCAGACCGGCCGACAGGCGCAGCAGCCACACCGCACCGGCCAGCGACAGCCACACGCGCAGATCGCGGTCGCCATCATCTGTCACCAGCCGTTCCGCCATCGCCGGCACGCCGCGCGCCGCCATTGCCGCGGCGCGCCGCAGGAAGCCGGTCGGCGTCAGGTCCCAGACCCCGCCGGGGGCCACCACCGCCTCGAAATTGAATGTGCCCGCCGGGATCACGTCCACGAGAGCGGCGACGCCGATCATGACGCCGGCGATGAGGGTCGCGTCGAGCAGGCCAAACGTGCCCCGCCAGTGACGCGAACTGAGCACCACCCATTGCCAGGCGACCAGCGGCAATACGACGATCAGCCCGCTGAGCAGTACCCGGCCAACAACGCCGAGTACGTCGATTACGTCCATGCGCGCCTCATCGGCGAAGGTGCCTGTGTGCGCGCCGGCTCGGCGCGGTCCGTGTGCCGCCCCGGCGTCGTGCGATCAGACCTCGACCTGGGCGAACCATTTCTTCGACCAGAACAGCCCGGAGCGGCGCGGCCGCCAGCCGTTCTGCAGCATCAGGCGCTTGAGTTGGCGCCGCGCCTCCTCCTCGCCGATGTTCTTCTCGGTAAAATCACGAAGAATTGCCGCGGTGGTCTCGAACTGCTCCTGCGAGATCGTACCACTCCGGCCGGCATGCCGGGCCATCATCTGTTCGACCCGGCGCCCTTCCTGGGACTCGAACACATAGCCATTGTCCTCGGCGATCTTCCGCAACAGGCGGCGGGTATCCTCGAGGGGGAAATCGAACCGCGTCACCCCCTCCTCGAGCAGGCGGACCTCCTGCGCTTGGTTGATGTACTTGGTCTTCATGCCCGTGATCTTGACCAGGTCCGTGTACCGCCGAAGCGAGTCTTCACTCGGACGCCTGGAGGTATCGTCAGTGACGTTCAACGCCAAACCCCCGTCCTGAAAATCATGCGCGGGTTATAGGTGCGGGAGGCAACAGGTGTAAAGACTTCCTCGCGCCCGGCATGCGTTTCCGCCAACCGCGTGCGTTCCCTGCCCTAACATTGTAACATTCTGGAAATCCTGGCAAAAACCAAGCGGTCTGTTCGTAACATATCGTTGCTATGGCCGGACCCTGTTCATCGCTTTCGCCTCCTGGTAGAGTTGGCCAACAAGTGCCCTCACGCGACGGTCGCGGGCGCCGCGTCCGCTTGGGAATCTGTCGCCATGGACCTGGTCACGTTCGCGCTGGTGCTCGTCACCGCCGTCGCCGCCGTCAGCCTCGACACCGTCTGGCATCAGGGCGATGTCATCCTGGAAACCGTCACCACCGGCCCGCTGGGCAAGACCTCGATCGATTCCGGCCTCGCCCGCACCATCGTCGAGGACGAGGCGGCGCACGTCTTCGCCACCCCTACCCTGGTGAGCAAGCCGAAACTGCGCTGGAGCAACCAGGGCGGCATCGGCGCCGCCATCGCCGAAGCGACCGGGCTGCAACGCGTCGCCTATGCAGTGCAGGCGCAGTTCGGTTATAGCCCCGACGATTACCACCTCGCGCTGTTCAGCGAGGACGGCCAGGTCAAGGTGCTGATCACCGGCCAGAGCCAGCGCAATCCCACCGGCTTCTCCCAGGTGGTGGTCCAGCAGCCGGGCGAATCCGTGGTGGACCTCATCCGCCGCGCCACCCTGGTCGGCCTCGCCCGCATCGATCCCTACCTGACCGCGCTCCACCTGCTCGAGCAGCCCGCTGCCGCCGGCGAACATGGCCACGCGGAAAGTGCCCACGCGGAAAGTAGCGGCACCGAAAGCGTTGGCGCGGAAAGCGTCATCGAGCCGGCCATGGCCAGCCTGCCCGACACCCCGCACAACCCGCAGCGCGCCCTGTTCGAGAACCTGCAGGGCATCCTGGCGCTCATGCACCAGGACGTCGAGGCGGCGAACCGCGCCTTCCAGAAAGCCGCCGCCTCCGATCCCGCCAACGTCGCCGCTGCGCTCAATCTCGCCTTCACCGAGGTTCAGCTGGGCCGCCACGCCGCCGCCGCCGCGCATATGCGCACGCTGGTCGAGGCGAACCGCCCGGCCGACAAGGTGCTGCTCGCCACCGCCTACGTCACCTGGGCCGCCGCCCGGATGGGCCTGCAGGACATGGACGGCGCCGAAGCGCTGGTCGAAACGGCCGCCGGGATCAATCCCGAAAGCTGCAGCGCCCTCGAATTGTGGGCCGAGCTGCGCACCCTCAAGGGCGACGATTCCGGCGCCGAACGGCTGCACCTCAAGGCGCGGGAATCGCATTCCGCGTTCGAGAACTACGCCGAAATCGCGAGCCTGTATTTTCAGCTGGCATGGAGAGACCACCAGAAGCTGACCCACAGCCGCTACGGCAACGCCGACACCGTCTCGCTGCGCTAGACCCGGCCACCGCCCGCGCAGTAGAACCCGCCAGTTCCATACCGGACACTTGGCACCAGGAACACCTGGCACCAAACGCGTGAAACCGAACACCTTGGGGGGTCCCCTGCCCGACACGATAGATGTGCTGCGCGCGATCCGCCGCCGCGCAGTGCGCCTGTTACCGACCACCCACCCGGTGCGGGCGACGCATGCCTGGCCGACCAGTGCGGCCGTGCTGGCGCTGCTGGCGGCGATCGGCTGGTCGTCGCTGCCGGGCAGCCTGTCCGACACCTCCGCCGCGGTGCGGCTGACCGACCGCAGGCCCAGCGCCGATACCCTGACCACGGCGGTGTTCGCGCTGCGCGAGGACGGCTCGGCGGTGCGCTTCGGCAATGCCGAGCGGGCGCCCGACGGCGCCATCCGCATCGGCCTGTACGACCCGCTCGACCGCCTGGTTGGCATCGCCACCGAGCCGGTCTCGCTGCCCGCCGACCCGCGCCTGCTCTGGCTGCTCGCCTCGCCCGCCGAACGCCTGGGCCTGCGCCAGCAGGCCGAATCCCTCGTGCTTGCCGTGCCGAACGCCTTCGTCGACATTCTCCGCTCCCCCGAATTCAACGCCGATTACCGCGACCGCTTCGTCACCGTGCTGCGCGCCGGCATGGAGGAGGCGTGGCAGGCCACCCAGGACCGCGGCGCCTGGCGCGACCTGCTGCGCAGCTACGACCCGATCCTGCGCGAGGCCATCGGGCATGACATCCGGCCGATCGTCGAACAGCATTTCCGTGCCGTGCCGCTGCGCATGCTGCGCGCCAACGCGCTGCCGCTGCTCGACCCGTTCCGCGACCGCCCGTGGGACATGGCGCCGGTCGAGGATGCGCTGCGCGAGGCAATCATCGACATCCGCGACCACGGCGTGCCCGAGCGCACCGTCATGCAGCTGATGGACAGCCCCGCCACCGTCGATTTCCTGCGCCTGTTCCAGACCGTCCTGATCGGCAAGCTCGCCCGCAGCCCGGCGCTGCAGGGGCTGATCGCCGAGATGGCCTTCGACCCGAAACTGCGTCCCTACCTCGCGGAGGTGACTGAGCGTGCCAACGACCTGCTTCGCAGTGCCCCCCGTCTGCTGGTCAGCCTGCACGGCAGCGCCGACATCAATCTGGTTGCCGCGACCGTGATCCGCACCATCGTCAGCGGACGACCCGACCGGGTGGTGGTGTTCATGAGCCCGGCCCAACGCGACGAACTCACCGAGCTGGACCGCAATGCGGTGCACCTGCTCGACCGGCTGGCGCCGAATGGCGTCTGACCCGCGCGCGACCATGACCGGCATGCTGATCCCCGCCGCAGCCAAGCGACGCTCCGATGAATCCGCCGGCGCGCCCGGCCACGATGCCGGCGCGCTGGTCGTCGAGCAATTGAGCATCGTCCGCCCGGACGGACGGCCGCTGGTGAACGACGTGTCGCTGCGCATCGGCTCCGGCGAGCTGGTGCTGCTGGTCGGCCCCAGCGGCTGCGGCAAGTCCACCCTGCTGCTGCTGCTCGGCGGCCTGCTGGAGATCGAGACCGACAACTGGGAGGTCACCGGCCGGCTCGCCTGCGGCAACCGCGAGATCGACCTCACCACCAGCCATGACGGCGTCGGCGGCGTGGTGTTCCAGAACTACGCCCTGTTCGACGAACTCGACGCCCGCGACAATCTGCGCATCGCCCTCGACCACGCCCCGCCCGGCACCGCCGGCCTGACCGACCAGTTGGCCGGCATGCTGGCCGATATCGACCCCGAACATGCGATCAGCGCCTGCAGCGGCGGCCAGCGCCAGCGCCTCGCCATCGTCCGCACCGTGCTCGCCAACCAGCCGGTGCTGCTGTTCGACGAGCCCAACTCCGGCCTCGACATCATCTCCTCGCGCCGCCTGGTCGCGCTGATCCGCGATCTCTGCCGCACCATGGGCAAGCCGGCGCTGATCGCGGTGCATCACTACGAGGAATTGCTGCCGCTGGCCGACCGCGTGCTGGTCATGGACCCGCGCATCGCCCGCATCAACATCCTGCCGCCGCAGGCTGAAACGGTCGAGAAGGCACTGCAGCAGGCCGCCGGCCAGGAATCCGCCGCACCGGACGGACCGGCTTCCGGGGCGGACGCCGCGCCGCCCGGCGCCGCCTCGGTCTGGCGGCTGGAGCACCCCGCCCGTTCGCGCAGCGGCTGGTTCCTGCGCTATGTCGCCGAGTATCTCTGGCTGCTCTGCGCCTCGCCGGTCATGTTGCTCTACATTGCCGCCGGCGCCGGCATCACCGGTTTCGTCACCATCTGGTTCGGCTTCAACTACTACTCGTATGGCGGCCTGCTGAAATCGATGCTGCACGACGAGACCGTGATCGGCCTCGGCGCGGTGCAGTGCCGGGTGGCGATCCCACTCATTTGCACGTTGCTGTTCGTCGCCCGCAACTGCGCCGTGATCGCCGCCGACGTGGGCAACCGCGTGCTCACCTCGCAGTTCCGCGCCCTGACCAACCTGCAGGTGCCCGGCCGGACCTACGTATTCGCCGCCATCCTCAGCAGCGTCGTCATCGGCGCCCTGCTGCTGCAGTGCCTTGCCCTGCTGATCGGCGCCTGGGCCGCCCAGGAAACCTGGCATCTGGTATTCCCGACCCAGTACCGCGCGCTGTTCCGCACCCTGTATTTCCGCAACGTGCTGACCCATGACGGCTGGCCGATGTTCGGCATGATATGGGTGTTCTGCAAGGCCGGGCTCAGCGCGCTGCTGGCCGCCGTGGCAGCGATCCTGGTGGCGCTCGGTCCGAAACCGTCCAGCCAGGCGGTCAACCAATCGGTCGCCAATGCAATCGTCGCCGGCGTGATCATTGCATTACTGGTACACGCCGGCATTTCTGTGCTGACGACGATCTGACCCGGACACTACACTGGGGTGCCGAATCCCGGCGAGCCGCACGCCCCCGCAGGAGGACCAGGCCATGAGCGACGCCGCCCCGCCCCCGGGGGCCTCCCTGAAAACGGCCCGCAGGCTGGCCTGGGTCGCCCTTGTCCTGGCCGTTGCCGGACCGTTCTGGATCGACCGAACGCTCGCCCTCGTCGGCCTGCACAGCTCCGCCGCAAGGCGCCTCGCCGCCACCACCAGCGGGGTCGCGGACGACGAACGCCGCCTCGCCGCGCTGGAGCCGCAGATCGACGCCGCCGCCGCGGAACTTGCCCGCAGCCGTGTCGAAGCCATCCGGATCAAGGCGAGCACCGACGCGCTTGCCAGCTGGTCGAGCCTGTATGCGCTGACCGACCTCACCGCCGCGCTGCACCGGTCCGAGCCGTTCAGCCTGCAGCTCTCGGTCGCCCGCGCCGTCGCCGCCCTGCCCGATGATATCCGCAAATTGCTCGATCAGCTCGCCCCCTACGCGTCGATCGGCGTGCCGGATGCGGCACGGATCGGCCGCGACTTCGACGCGATTGCCCGCCGCCTGGGCTGGAACGGGACGCACTCCGCCCCGGTCGCCATGGTCAACCGCGTCATCACCTGGTCACGCGAGCAACTGGCCGGCGGCACCGACCCGGCCGAGGAGACCAACCGCCGGCTGGCCGAGGCCAGCGCCGACCTCGCCGCCGGCAACATCGCCGGCGCGGCCGAGACGGTGGGACGGCTGGAAGGTCCGGCCCGCGACAATTTTGCCGATTGGCTGGAAGACGCCTCCGCCCGCGCGGCCGCCGATCGTCTGTCCGGCGTGGTCGATCTCATTCTCAGCAACGGCCGCCAGTCACCGTCGGGGGCATCACCGCCGGGGGCATCAGCGCCGGGGGCGCGGCCATGAGACGCGCCACCCTGGCACTCCTCATCGTGCTGCTGCTGCCGGTCGCGCTGCGTCCGGCCGGCGGCCGGGAGCACAGTTTTGTCGCGGAACCGCACCCGCCGGGATTGCTGGAATCCGCCATCACCTCCTGCGCGGGCGGCGCCTTGATCGGCGCCCTGCTCGTGTATGCCGCCACCTTTGGCCCGGTCGGCCTGGCCGCGGTCGGTCCCGGTGCCGGGCTGTTCTGCGGCCTGTCGGTCGTTGCCAGCGTGTTCAGCGCCGCCGGTGACCGGGTGTCCATCGTGGTGGACCGCGTATTCGGCACCGGCAAACCTGCAGCCCCGGAGGCTTCGCCATGACCCGTGCATCCCTCGCCCTCGCCGCGCTGCTGCTGCAAGCCGCCCCCGGTCCGGCTGGCGCCCAGGAACGCACCGTGGTGGTGGTGCAGCCGCCGGGACTGGTCGAGACGGCCGTCGCCTCCTGCGCAGGCGGCGCCATGATCGGTGCGCTCGCCGTCTATGCCAGCGGCGTCGGCTCGATCGGCGCCACCGCCGGACTGTTCTGCGGCCTGTCGGTCGCCGCCAGCGTGGTCAGCACCGCCGCGGTCTGGACCTGGCGCCTCGCCACCAGCCCGCTGCACTGATCCGGCGCGGTTGCGCCCGGAAGGATTCGCCGCCTACGCTCGCTGTGCCGGCGCGGCTGTGCTGCGCCGGCGCGGTCCACCATGAGGGGAAGGTCAGCCACTATGCATATCCTGATGTTCGCCAAGCAGAAGGGTGGCGTTGGTGCCAGCACGCTTGCGCGCGAGATCGGCACCCTGGCCGCTGCCGGCGGCGAGCGTGTGGTCTTCGTCGATCTCGATCCGCAGGCCTCGCTGTCGAAATGGTGGAACCGCCGCACCGCCGACGCCACCGAGCCGCCCAACCCGGCGCTCGCCGCCACCCGCCCCGATCAGTTGCTCGGCGTGCTGACGCATCTGCGCGCCACCGACAGCGCCGACCTGGTGGTGGTGGACGTGCCGCCCTCGGTGCACGGCTTCCTGCTCGGCATCATGCAAAGCTCCGACGTGATCCTGATCCCGGTGCGCCCCACCACCGACGATTTCGATGCGCTGCCCGACATCGTTGACATGGTCGAGCGCACCGGCCGCCGCTACGCCTTCGTGCTGACCCAGGCGCCGACCGGAAAGCGCATCCGCGCGATCGAGGAAGCCATCCCCATCCTCGCCCGGCAGGGGCGGATCGCCGGCGTGGTGCGCTTCCGCGCCGCCTTCCCGGCCGCCGGCGGGGCCGGGCTGATCGTGTCCGAATACGAACCCGGCGGCCGCGCAGCGGCCGAAATCGCCGAGATCTGGGCCTATGTGGGCGCCGAGCTGCGCAAGCTGAACCGGCCACCGCCGCCCAGCCTGTCGGCGGTGGTGTGAGCCCGACGATACGCATCGAGATGGCGGAGTAGCAGCCCATGGCGAGGAAGCCCCGGACCGAATTGCGGGACGTTTTCGCACGTCCAGGCAAGGCCCCCGAACGCAACACCGCGATTGAGGACCTGCCCAGGACGGCGGAGTTGGTGGCGATCCCGCCGATCGAGTCGGCCCCGCCGCCGGCAGCACCGCCCGAGCCGCCTGCCCCTGAGCCAGTTGCTCCAGGGGCGGTTGCCCCTGAGCCAGTTGCTCCAGGGGCGGTTGCCCCTGAGCCGGTCGCTCCCGCGGCGGCATCTCCTGAGCCGGTTGCCCCAGAGCCGGTTGCTCCAGAGCCGGCTGCCCCCGCGGCAGCATCTCCCGAGCCGGTTGCCCCCGCAGCTGCGCCGCCTGAGCCAGCCTCCGCTGAGCCGGTCGCCCCCAGGCCGGCCGCCACGCTGACCGCGCCGTCGCGCCCGGCCCCGCCGCCACCCCCGAAGCCACGGACCCAGCCCGCCACCAGCCCCACCACGGCACGCGCCGTCACCTTGCTGGCCGCCTTTGCCATCGTCGTGGGGCTCACCGCGCCGTTTCTCGAGGACACCATTCTGGGCCTGATCGGCGCCGTCACCCCGGCCTCGCGCGCCCAGCAGGCGGCGGCCCTGACGCTCGCCCGCCAGGACCGGAAACTTCGCGACCTGGAGCAGCGCCTGTCCGCCGCCCTCGCGCAGCTTGCCGCCACCCGCGAGGACCTGCAGCAATCCACCGTACGCCGCACCGACGGCACCACCTGGGGCGCCTGGGGCCGCCTGCTCTCGCTTGGCCGCGTGGCCGACGCCCTGCGCGGCGCCACACCGTTCGCCTCCGACCTCGCCGTCGCCCAGACCGTCGGCGCCGGCATCGACGAATTCCGGCCCGATCTCGACAAGCTCGCCGCCTATTCCGGCACCGGCGTCCCCACCCGCGCCGACATCGACCGCGAGTTCCGCCGCATCGCCGATGACGTGCTGCGCCAGAACCGCGGCATCCTGCCCTCCGGCCTGGTGCGCCAGCTGGACACGCTGAACCCGTTCACCCCCAGCGCCACCAAGACGCCCGATCCCGCCCCGGAGCTGGTGCAGGCCGCCGCCGCCCGCCTTGCCGATGGCGATATCGAGGAAGCGATCGTCCGCATCCGCCAGGTTGATGGCGCCTACCAGGGCGCCTTCGCGGGCTGGCTGGAAGACGCCCAGGCCCGCGTCACCGCGGACGCGCTGGTGCGGCGGATCGACCGCACGCTGGCCCAGCTGGCACGCGAACTGCCGAAGTGACGGCCGCCGTCGCGCCGCCAGATCAGGGCACACCGGCCCGAGAACAGGGAACCCGATGCCCGAACTGACGACACTGTTTGTTTTGGCCGGATTGTTCCTCAGTGCGATCGTCGGCGAAGCGGTGCTCTACCGGGACACGCTGCGCGTGCAGATCAACGTGCCGCCCGCGCTGCAGGAGAAGGGCTTCAACGAGCCGATCGCCGAGGAAGTGTTTTCTTCCGAGGCCGCCCGCATCATCCACGGCCAGTCCGTCATCGCCGCGCCGGCCATCCGCATCCATTCGGAGCCGAACCTGCTCTCCGCCATCGTGCAGCCGCTCGGCCTCGACACCGCTGTCGCCGCGCTGCAGGCGCAGTTCGGTGTCGACCGTCTTGCCGTCGTCGCCGCGATCATGCCAGGGGCCGCAAAAACGGGGGAAGGCTGGACCGGCGAAGGCAGGCCCGACAGCGACGAGGCGACAACGCCCAGGCCCGCCGGCAGCAACGCGCCGCCGCTGCAAATGGTGCTGGTCGTCTCCCAGCCGGGTTCCGAGGCGGCGCAGGCCCGCCTCACCCAGGCCGACGGCGACCCGGTTAAGCTGGTGCAGCGCGCCGCGCAATGGAGTATGGAACGGGTCGTCCCGTATCGCGTCGCGCTGGCGCATTTCCTCAGCGGGACCGAAGGCGATGCGGAGGGATTCGGGCTGGCCCGCCAGACCGTCGCGCGCGCGCTGATCCGCCCGTGGCAGCCCGGGCAGGCCGCGGAGCATGCCATGCTCTACAACGTTCTCGGTCTGGTCGACACCGCCGACAATGACCTCACCGGCGCCGTGGCCGCCTACCGCTCGATCGACGCGATCCCCGGCGTGCCGGCGGAAGTGCGCGCGCAAGTGGCGCTCAACCACGCCATCGTGGCACTCGCGCTCAGGCGGCCGGCGCACGCGGCGGATCTGCTGGTGCAGGCGACGGAACCCGCCAGCCGGATCGATCTGCCCGGATTCACCAGTAACCGGCGCCTGATCGAGGGGCTGGTCGCCTGGGGCAACGGCGATCTCGCGACCGCCGAAACCATCTTCCGCAGCGTCGCCGCGGAGGCGCCGCTGAGTGAGGCAGGCCACCACTATCTTGGCGAGGTGCTGGCCGCGCGCGGCGACCGCGACGGCGCCGCCACGGCGCTCGCCACCGCACGCGCCGTCCACAGCGCCGATCCGCCGCGGCAGGCGCTGGCGGTGGCACTGTTCTGGGTCGATCCCGTGGCCGGCGGGCTGACCAGACGATTTTGAGTTCGCCACCGCTGGCCGGCCGTTGCCCGGGCGCGGCAGTTGTCACTGTTGGTTCACGACATCGAAACAAGGCACCGGTACTGACAGAGCTGTTCCGCAGCCTTGTTGTATCCAGGCCGGGAATGCGCCAGAATTGTGATGAAACCCGCTGCAACGGTGCGGCCGCCCGTCGGCTCGCCCCAAGGAGGTCGACGATGCGAAATTTTGTCTACTCGGGAGTTCTGTCCCTCAGCTTGCTGGTGCCGGTCGCGGCCAATGCCCAAACCCCGGCGGCCCCGCCCGCCCCGGCCAATGAACAGTACCTGGTGCTGCGGCCGGCGCAGTTGCTGGCCATTGGCGCCGGTGTGGTGGTCGGTGCGCTGGTGTTCCAGGTGGCCGTTCCCACCCGCCTTGGCGTGCTCGCCGGCGCCGTCGTCGGCGGCTACCTGGGCGATTTCTGGTACTCCGGCAGCCAGCTCGAGCTGCACGTCACCACCCCCAAGACCTGACCGCAACGATGCGGCCTGGTCGTCCCGCCGCCGCGTGCCAGATCGCGGCGGCGGCATTTGCTGGCTGCATCCCCACCGCCGCCGCGACCCGTTGCCGCGGGCGCGGCGAACCGGCGACGCCAGCCGGGTTGCACGGGTGGCGATGATACGCCCCGGTTTCGCGGCTGGCTGAAGCGTCTTCGCAACCATGTCGCCCGGCGCTTCGCAGGCTTGCGAACACTCTGATCCAATTCCCCGCAAGCTGCGACAGGCAAGTGGCGGACCACAGCCGGTGCGGGTCGGCCCGCGCCCGCGTAGCCGGGGCGTTGCCGCCAGGCGTGCTCCCTCCGGCGCGCGCGTTTCCAGCTTCAAAAGGGCCAACGCATGATTTCCCGCGTCACCGCCGCGACATTCGCCGGCCTGTTCGCAGCCTTGCTGCTGGTAGGAGCAGCGCATTCCCAGGGCCAGCAGCAAGTGGTCAAGAATGCCAGCGTCCAGTTCAGCACCGGGGACGAGGGGAAGGACAATACCACCGCGTTCACCGTCACGGTCGCCAATGCCGGCGGCAAGCTCCTCGAGCGCGTGTTCGATGACAGACGGAAGGCTCAACCCGGGACCATCTCGACCTTCTGGCTCAACCGCACCCGCGCCGAAACCGCCGACAGGCTGAAGGGCAGCCACATCACCATCACCATCCTGCCGAAGGGCGAGGAGCGCTGGACCATCAACGACGCCAGGCTGAAGGTGAACTTCATGACCGGGCCGTCCAGGAGCTGGCACTGGGGTCCGTTCACGCTGCAAAGCAGCGCCGGCAAGCCCGCCTCGGTCGAGTTCGTGCTCGAAGATGACGGCCTCTGAGCCCAACCGCCTCTGAGCCAGAGGGGCTCTGAAAGCCGTCTTGCCCGGGCCGGTCCCGCCAAGGTCAGGCCGGTCCTTACAGGATTGTCGGCCCGGACTGTTCCAGCCCGGCGCCGGGCAGATCGGGCAACCGCACCGCTGGGTCGGGCACATGGCTCCAGACCATGTCGTTCGCATAGGACATCGCGCCGGTGACGACCGACGCGGCCACCGACAGCGTGCTCGCCGCCGCCAGGCTGCCCAGATAAAGATAGGTGACGGCGAAGCTGCTCAGCGAACCGATAATCTGCTCGCTTGTCGTCTTCATCGCAGCCCGGTCCGGCGCCGGCCGCGCGGTGCGGTCCCACAGCGCCAATGGCTGGGCGCGGGTTGTTGCCCACTCCCCGAGCGTATCGGCACTCCCCGGCTTCAGGTGGCCGAAGAAGCCGGTCTGCACCGCCCGCCACGACAACTCGCTCCACGTCGTCAGCCGGGCGACTTCGTCCGACGTGACCTCCTTGCCACCGGATTTACCCAGCGACGGATCGAACAGGTAGCGCACCTGCATCGCGTCCAGCGGATCGGTCATGCGATAGACCACCGCCAGCCATTGCTGCGGCACGTCCCATCCGTTGTCGACCGCCTGCTGCATGGACAGGCGCCAGGCATCGTCGATTGCCGGCGCGCTGGTCGCCCACGGCGTGACGTAGGTCACATAGGAACAGGCCGAATCGTGGTCGGAGACGTAGCGGATATCGGTGAAATAGAAGTCACGCCGCTCGCAGCCGCTGGCGATGCCCCAGTTCGATGTCGCCTCGGGCGGGTTCACCTGCACCAGCACCGCCGCATCAATCCGGTGCCCCTGCAGGCGGAACAGCACGGTACTGACCACCGGCGCGTGGGTGGCCCCGGTGGCCGGCCCATACGGCGACACAGTCCGCCGCATCTCCACCCATTTGCCGGGCGGCAGCGGCACCTGCTTGCCTTCGGTCTCGAAAAACCCGGTGGCGATGCCCGGCACAGGCGGCAACGCGAAGATCGACTCGGGCAACACCGTTGACCGCGCCAGGATGGGTTCGGGCACCGATGTCACCGCGGTGTCCAGCAGAACAAGCGCGCCACTGGCCGCGACGATCGCGCCGCCCAGCACCAGCACATCGGCCCGTTTCATGCCCGTCCGATCCGTCGCACTGCGACGCCTCTCGCTGCCACGCCACATGCATGCAGTGGCGACTCAGGTTTCCGCCACCGCGGGTTCGGCCCGCGGCCCGGAATTATACGGCATCGCATCGGTTCGAACCCGGTTTCGCGGCGTCAGGGGGCGACGCTGTAGCCCAGGACGGCACCGATGCCGGCACCAACCGCCGCCCGCGTCGTCTGGAACGATTCCCAGCTCCATACCAGCGGCTGCGCGGCAGCGGCGGTCGCACCCACCGCGGCATTGGTGGCGCTGACGGCGGCGGGGAACAGAGCCGGCCAGACCACCGCGCCGATCACCGCGCCGGTCGCAGCCCACAACACCACCGGAACGGCCGTTCGCACGAAGGAATCGGCAGACGCGGGCGCCGGCAGGGCGGTCGTGCCAACAACGAGCGCAGCCGCGAGTGCCGCGGCGCGAAGCGGATGTGTCATGGGCATGCTCCTCAATGGGATGACGCGGCAAGTTTAGCCGCAACCCCGCGCATCTGTCACGCGTCTCGGTCACGCGTCTCGGTCACCCCGGCAGCGCGGGTGCTTGACGCCGCGGCCGCCATCCCGACTTTGGCACCATCCCCTCCGGAACCGACCATTGCCCACCGACCGCACGCGCCCGCCCGCCATCGCCGTCATGCGCGGGTTGCTGCCCTTCCTGCGCCCCTACCGGCTGCGCATCGCCGGCGCCATGCTGGCGCTGTTGGTGGCGGCGTCGCTGGTGCTGCTGCTCGGCCAGGGGGTGCGCCGGCTGATCGACCGCGGCTTCGCCGGCGGCAGCCCGGACCGGCTGGACGGCGCGGCGCTGTTGATGTTCGCGGTGGTCGCGGCGCTTGGCTGTGCCACCACGCTGCGCTTCTACTTGGTCTCCTGGCTCGGCGAGCGCGTCGCCGCCGATCTCCGTCGCGCCGCCTTCGACCGCCTGCTGACCCTCTCCCCCGCCTTTTTCGAGACCGCCCGCACCGGCGAGCTGCTGTCGCGGCTCAGCGCCGACACCTCGCTGCTGCAATCGCTGGTCGGCTCGGCCATTTCGCAATGGCTGCGCGCGGTGCTGATCCTGATCGGCGCCCTCGCCATGATGCTGGCCACCAGCGGCAAGCTCACCCTGGTGGTGCTGGCCGTGGTGCCGCTGGTGGTGGGACCGCTGGTGCTGTTCGGACGGCGCGAGAAGCGCGCCTCGCGGGTCGCGCAGGACCGCGTCGCCGATCTCGGCGCCCAGGCCGAGGAGGTGCTGAACGCGCTGCGCACCGTGCAGGCGTTCGGGCACGAGCCGCTCGACCGCGCCAGCTTCGCCGCCCGGGTGCAGCGCTCGGTGGATGCGGCGATCCTGCGTGTGCGCATCCGCTCGCTGCTGATCCTCATCGTGATCCTGCTCGGCTTCGGCGCCATCACGCTCAGCCTGTGGCTGGGCGGGCGCGAGGTGCTGGCCGGGCACATGACCGCCGGTGAGCTGTCGGCCTTCGTGTTCTACGCCATTGTGCTGGCCACCTCACTGTCCGGCATCAGCGAGTTGTGGGGCGAGTTGCAGCGCGCCGCCGGGGCCGCCGAGCGGCTGCTGGAACTGCTCGCCGAGCGCCCGACCATCGCCATCCCCGCGCATCCGGTGGCGCTGCCCCGGCCGGCCCGCGGCACGGTCGCCTTCGAGGGCGTGACCTTCGCCTACCCGGCCCGCCCGGACCCGCCGGCCCTGCGCCGCCTCGATCTGCGGGTGGACCCGGGCGAGACGGTCGCCCTGGTCGGCCCGTCCGGTGCCGGCAAGACCACGGTGTTCCAGCTGCTGCTGCGCTTCTACGACCCACAATCCGGCCGCGTACGGCTGGACGGCGTCGATCTGGCCGCCGCCGACCTGGCCGAGATTCGCGGCCGCATCGGCCTGGTGCCGCAGGACCCGGTGATCTTCTCCGCCGATGTCTGGAGCAACATCCGCTACGGACGGCCGGAAGCCGGCGACGCCGAGGTGCGCGCCGCCGCCCGCGCCGCCGCCTGCGATTTCCTGGACGCCCTGCCGCAGGGCTACGACACCTTCCTGGGCGAGAAGGGCGTGCGCCTGTCCGGCGGCCAGCGCCAGCGCATCGCCATCGCCCGCGCCATCCTGCGCGACGCCCCGGTGCTGCTGCTGGATGAAGCCACCAGCGCGCTGGACGCGGAATCCGAGCGGGACGTGCAACTGGCCCTGGCGCGCCTGTCGGCCGGCCGCACCACGCTGGTCATCGCCCATCGCCTCGCCACGGTGCGCCGGGCCGATCGCATCGTGGTGCTGCAGGACGGGGCCGTGGCCGCCGCCGGCACGCATGACAGCCTGGTGCGCGAGAACGGCCTGTATGCCCGCCTGGCCGCCCTGCAGTTCGACGACACGGGAAACCTGTCGGGCACGGCGGTCGGCCCGCGGTAATCCCGGCGGCTTACCCCTGGCACTCCGGGGCGGGCGGATACAGCCAGTCCCGGAACAGCCAGGTCATGACGGGCATCACGCCGTAGCCCAGCGCCGGCACCACGACGCCGGTTAGCAGCGCGGTGGTCGCCGCCGACGGCCAGCCGATCGTGACGGGCGAGATCACCGTCGCCACGCCCAGCACCAGCGGATAGATGCCGAGCCAGGTAACCGCCACCGTCTTGTATTTTTCGGGCGAGCGAAAACCCGGTTCGTCCGGCAGCGTCACCCAGGCTTCCAGGCCGGAATGGTACTGGTACTGCGGTGGCCCTTCGGTGAACTGGGCCATCCGCTCCAGCCACACCACCCGCTCGGGGCTGTCCAGCCATTGCTGGTAATGGCTCATCCGGTCGAACTTGAAGATGATGGTGTAGGCGGTGCTGTTGGGTTCGGTCGGCCGCAGGAAATCGGTGCTGAGGTGGCCCGGCGTTCTGTTCCGCACCTGAAAAGTGTCATGGATGAGCCGCTCGAACAGCGCCGTGCAACCGGGCCGGGCGTGCCGCACCACCACCACCGTAATCGGCGCATCCTCGGCATTGGTCACCGGGGCCGGCGGGATGGCGCCGTCGGCCGGCTGGGCGTGGAGTCGCTCCGCCGCCGGCAGGGCCAGCACTCCGCCGGCCGACAGCGCAAGCCACAGGGTGCAAATCGCCGTTCGCCGGGGAGGCTGAGATCTCATGCATCCGCTCCTTCGGTCGTCAGATCCGGTTGGGCACGAAGGCGATCACGGCAACGGACCCGGGCGATCGGTACCTCGCTGCCATATGGCGCCCACGGCCAGCCCGGGCATTGCTCGTAACTTATTTTTCATCCCTCTCCGGCCAGCCTGATATTCGCCCGCTCATTTTCCGCCCGGGCGGCGTCCGCCAAAACGTCCAGAGGAAGGACAATGCGCCTCACCCGCAGAATGCTGCTCGCCACCGCCGCCTCCGTCGCGATCGCGCGTGCCGGCACTGCCGCCGAGGCCATCCGAATCGGCCTGTCCGGACCGTTCACCGGCGGGTCCGCCTGCATGGGCGTGTGCATGCGCAACGGCGTGCGGATCGCCGTGGCCGAAATCAACCAGGCCGGCGGCGTGCTCGGCCGGCCGATCCTGCTGATCGAGCGTGACGACAAGGCAGACACCGGACTGGCCGGACGCATCGCCCAGGAACTGATCAACGAGCAGCGCGTGGCCGCCACGCTTGGCTTCATCAACACCCCGGTCGCCCTGACCACCCAGCGCACCTATCAGGACGCCGCGATCCCAGTCATCACCAACGTCGCCACCGGCACGCTGATCGCCCGCCGGTTCCGGCCGCCGGAATACCAGGCCAACTTCATCTTCCGCACCGCGGCCAACGACGCCATCCAGTCCGCCATGATCGTGGACGAGGCGATCAGCCGCCGCGGCTTTCGCCAGCCGGCCATCCTCGCCGACGCCACCGCCTATGGTCAGCTCGGCCGCGAGGACCTGGAACGCGCGCTGGCGTCAAAGGGTGTGCCGCCGGTGGCGGAGGAGAAATTCAACATCGGCGATACCGACATGACCTCGCAATTGCTGCGGGCGAAGCGGGCGCAGGCCGATGTGCTCCTCACCTACGGCATCGGGCCGGAACTGGCGCAGATCGCCAATGGCATGGCCCGGCTCGGCTGGAAGCTGCCGATGATCGGCAGCTGGACCCTGTCCATGACGACCTTCATCGACGCCGCCGGCGCCAACGGCGACGGCGCCACCATGCCGCAGACCTTCATCCAGGCCCCCAGCACACCGAAACGCGGCGCCTTCATCGCGGCGTACCAGAACGCCACCGGGCTTGACCGCATCCCGAGCCCGGTCTCGGCGGCGCAGGGGTACGACAGCGCGCTGCTGCTGGCCGCCGCCATCGCCCAGGCCGGCAGCACCGACGGCAACCAGATTCGCGCCGCCCTGGAAAACCTGCGGACCACGGTGGAAGGCGTCGTCACCATCTACGACAAGCCGTTCAGCGCCACCGACCACGAGGCGATCACACCGAACATCCCGGTGTTCGGCGTGGTGAAGGGCGGCCGCGTGGTGGCGGCCTACCCTGCTGACATCGAGGCCGCGAACGCCGTTCGGGTCAAGACGAGGTCCTGAGCGGCGCGGGGTAATTG
The DNA here is from genome assembly GCA_903918195.1 of uncultured Acetobacteraceae bacterium. Taxonomy (GTDB): domain Bacteria; phylum Pseudomonadota; class Alphaproteobacteria; order Acetobacterales; family Acetobacteraceae; genus Rhodovastum. The sequence goes on from CAIXDS010000304.1 coordinate 17,586, forward strand.
GGTGAAGGAAGGCCAGGGGCAGAGCCCTGGCCTTCC
>CAIXDS010000305.1 GCA_903918195.1 uncultured Acetobacteraceae bacterium
CGCCGACGAAAGCACGAACGTCCACCAATTTCGCTTGCCCTCGATCCGCCGTGCCCATGCCGCCGCTCCATCCCGTAACCGATTGGAGCGTCTACCCATTGTGGCCGAATCGCGCCTCTACCCCAGGCAACAAAAATGAGGAGATTCCTGAGAGGAAACTCCGCGTGTTCAAATAGTCGTGGCATCATCGACAAAATCGTGAACGCCTTTGGTGCCATAACGGGAACAACAATCATATGTCCGTGGTTTCTTGCACCTGCATAAATGGAGGTCCATTTGGAACGTGCGGCCCATCGGCGCCATTCGCACCAGCGGCAAGTGCCAGACGGGCCAACGCCGGAAGCGACTTCGAGCCGGTCTTCCTCATGATCGCAGCACGATGGTTCTCGACCGTGCGCTGGCTGATTCCGAGGTCCGCGGCGATATTCTTGCTGGGTTGCCCGGCAAGCACCCGCTCCATGATCTCCCGCTGTCTCGACGTGAGAGTGGCGACGTGAGCGGCCGCCGCCTCCCGCCTTGTGGTCAGAATGCTCGAATCGCGCGCCAGGTCGAGCGCGCGCTCGACGCTGGCAAGCAACTCGCCGCGACTGACCGGCTTCTCGATGAAGTCTGATGCGCCGGCTTTCATGGCCTGAACCGCCACCGACACATCGCTGTTGCCGGTGATCATGATGGCCGGCAGCCGATGTCCGCCATCCTGCAGATGCTGCAGCAATTCCAGGCCGCTCATGCCGGGAAGATAGGCGTCGATCAGCAGGCAGGCCTCGCGGCCCGGACGATAGGCGGCGAGGAAGGTCTCGCAGGTTGCGTAATCCTCGACGATCAGTCCATCCTCCTCCAGCACGGCGCGAAGTCCATCGCGGAGATCGGGATCGTCGTCGACGAGGTAGATTACGGGCGGTTCGTGGCTGCCTTCTGCTTCGTCAAGGCACGGTGGGTGCGCGTGCGGCTCGACGTGCGGGACCGGCAGAAGGCGTTCGATGGCCTCGGTCAGGTCCTTCAACCGCACCGGCTTGCTGAGCTGCACACAGTTCCGATGTGCAATGTCGCGCAATGTCGCGCTTGAGATGTCACCGGACAGGATGATGACCGGGACAAATTGATGCAATTTCTCCCGCAGCGTCGCCGTGACCTGCAGCCCATTCATGCCCCTTGGCAGATTGTAGTCGGCCAGGATGAGGTCGGGCAGAAGCGCGCCGCGCATCAAGGGCAGCGAGACCGTCCGCCGCTGTCACCACGCGGTGGCCCTCCTCCGTGAGGAAGAGCTCGAGAATATCGCACAACTCGGGATCGTCTTCGACCACCAGGATCACGCCGGTCGAATGAACACCGGCAGCGATCCCGCCCTCCACTTCAGGTCGTTGGGGTTCAGGCAGAGTCGTCGCGCCGGGGGGCGGCAGTGCCACCTCAATGGCGAAGACCGAACCCTTGCTCGGTCGTGAGCGGACGCGGACCCGATGTCCCAGCAGATTGGCCAGCCGTTGCACGATGGACAGACCGAGGCCAAGACCGCGGCTGTGCTCGCGCGCGTCATTGTCGAGTTGGTAATACTCCTCGAAGATTGAATCGAGCTCGTCGGCGGGGATGCCGATGCCGGTGTCCCAGATTTCGATGGACAGCATGCCGTGGTGCCGGCGGCACCCGAGCAACACGCCGCCGTGCCTGGTGTACTTCAATGCGTTCGACAGCAGGTTGCGCAGCATCTGCTCCAGCAGGCGCGGATCGCTGTGGATCGAAAGGCTGCACGGGACCACGCGCAGGGCAATTCCGCCCGCCTGCGCATGATCGGCGAACTCGTCACGCAGGCGGACCAGCAACTCGTTGATGGGGAAGCTGACCTTTACGGCCTGCACCGCGCCGGCCTCGATCTGATTGATGTCGAGCAGCGAGTTCAGCATGAGCGACATGGTGCCCAGCGTCTTGTCGAGGCGGGCGACCAGCTTCTGTGCCTTCTCGCCCTCGACGTTGTTCGCCAGCAGCCCCTGCAGCAACGTGAGCGTCTGCAGCGGCTGGCGCAGGTCATGGCTGGCGGCGGCGAGAAACCGCGACTTGGCGACGTTCGCCTGCTCCGCCTGTCGCTTCGCCACCTCCAGCGCGTCGGCCGTCTGCTTGCGCTCTGTGATGTCGGCAAAGGTGATGACGACGCCTTCGACCCCGTTGTCCTGGGTTCGGTAGGGCAAAATGCGGCGGATATACCATGCGATATCCTGGGCGCCTCTGCGAACCTCGACTTCCCGCTCGTGCGGCGCAAGGGTTTGCAGCACCGTCCGCGCATCTTCCAGCAAAGTGCCATCGGCGGCCAGGGAGGTGAGGTCGGCGAG
>CAIXDS010000306.1 GCA_903918195.1 uncultured Acetobacteraceae bacterium
CCTTCCACGAAGGCTCCTCACCACTGGGATGCCGGACGCGATCCACACCTGCCAGGGATTGGGAGGTTGCTGGCAGCCTGGATTTTACCTTTTTTAATCAATGAGATCGCTTAACCTAGTGCCTATGGGGCAAAGCCCCTGGCCTTCCTTCACCCAAACGCCCCCACCTCATGCGTCACCGCCGTCGCAATCTCCCGCACCAGATCGAACTGCCGCCGCATCGGCGCGAACACCTGCGCGTGCTCAACCGCATAGGCCTGTGACCCCCGCGGCCCCGCCGGCTCGCCGAAGTCGCACTCCGCCGAGGCGTCCGGCGCCTCCGGAAAAATCTCCGCCAGCAGCGTCAGCGCCGCCGGAATCTCCAGCCGCAGGATCGCCGCCTCCAAATCGCGCCGGGTGAAGCCGTGCCGCGGCGAGAATTCCGGAATGCGGGTGGCGAGCAGCCAGATGCGATGGATCAGCGCCAGCCGCAGCGCGTGCAGCAGCATCTCCCGCCCGTCCATCGCCGGCGCGTCCGGCCAGGCAGCGCGCAGCGCCTGGTGGTCGGCCTGCACGCGGCGGAACATCGACTGCGCCACCGCCCATAGATCGAGCCGCTCCAGCGCATGCGCCACCGCCACCAGCGCCTGCTGCCGGCCGGGCCGGCCGGTATGGGCGGCGCGGTCGAGCCAGGTGCCCGGATCGAGCGTGCCCACCACCGCGCGCAATACATCCAGGTCCGAATGCGCCAGCGCATGCGCGGCGAGGTCGAGCGCGCGGCGGAACCGCCGGCTGGTGCGGCGCATCTCGGGGAAGGTCTCGGGATGGCGCCCGGCCGCCACCCCCAGCCCCTGCAGCGTGTTCGCCATCCAGCCCAGTTGCTGCAGGATGGCGTTGTTGGGAATGGCGCGCAGGTCGCGCGGGTGGCGGATCATCGTCGCCGTGCCCATGCCGTCCGATTGCCGCGCCGGCGGGCGCGACCCGGTCGGGTCGAGCAGCGCCGGCCCGAACGCACCCAGCAGCGCGCCATAGCCGGCATCGCCAACCAGCCCCTCCATGCCGACGCGGACGGCGGCGAAGAAATCCGACGCGAAGTCGGGATCGGAATAGATCGGGTCCTCGATCGGGCCGGCGGCGGCGTGGAAGGCGTGCTCGGCGATGCGCGCCACGCTGGCCAGCGCCAGCTCCGCGGTGCCGAACAGCAGGTAGCCGTCGCCGCCCTGGAAGGCGCTCTCCTCGCGCACCGGCAGTGAGGCCCGGTTGAGCGCCCGCCGGCTGGCGGTGGGCGACAGGTAGCGCAGCCGGTCGGCCATCGACCGCGGATGCGCGCCGCGCCCGACGCTCTCGCCATGGGTGTCGAACAGGACCACTTCGACGCCGGACACGCCGTGGCGTGCCAGCGTCGCCGCGATCTTCATCCGCAGCCGCTCGATCAGGTAGGTGGCCGCGGTCTGGCCGACATAGCGGCCGGAATCGGAATAACCGAACTGCAGCGCCAGCCGCCCGGTGCGCTGCAGATACTCGCGCCAGTGCGGGCTGCGCAGCGCCTCGTCCAGCACCTCGGCGCCGCGGCCGAGCGCCTCGGCGGTCTCGAACAGCGGGCTGATCTCGACCTTGTCGGCAACCCCGAACAGCCGCGCCAGCCACAGTGCGGCCAGCAGCGTGTAGCCGGTCTCGGTCTCGGCGATCAGGAAGCGCACCGGCACCGAGCCATCGACGTGCTTGACGATCTGCGCCACCGTCATCATCAGCCGCGCCGCCGAAGCCTGTTCGGCGGCCAAGGCCCCGAAATCCACCGGCACCGGCTGCACCGTATCGAGCGCGGCGTTGATGGCGCTGAGCAGCGCGCGGCGGCGCGCCGGGTCCTCCGGCGGGTCGGCGATGCCCAGGCGCTGGCGCACCACGTTGTGCACCTGCGCCGCGTTCAGCCGCACATGGGTGTGCGCCAGCGACAGCCCGTGCGCCACCAGCCCGGCGCGGATGGTGCACAGGCGCAGCTGCTCCTCGCCGGTGGCGGCGGCGATCGCCGGGGCGAACAGCGCCAGCAGCGGTTCGGGCGTGTGCAGCGCCGGCTCGGCGCGGCCGACCAGTTCGCGGGCGAAGGCCGCCACTTCGGGCGGATGCGGCTGCGGCGGGCAGGCCGCTTCCTGCGCGACCACTTCGGTCAGCGCCGTGGCGATGCGCGCGCCCACCGGCGCGCCCAGCGGCAGGTCGGCGAGTTGCCCGGCCAGCCGTTCCAGTTGCAGCCGCTTCATGCGCAGGCGCAGCCGCACGATATCGAGCCAGCCGATATCGGTCCGCCCATCGGTGTCGTAGCCAACCCAGCTCGCCATGACCAGCGGCCGCGGCGCCAGATCGGTCCAGCGGTCCGGCCACGATCCCCGCGCCGCCGCCAGCAGGGCCGCATTGAACTGATCGAGCGCATCCCGCCCGCGCGCGATCGCGGCGCTGGCCTGGGTGAACTCTTCCTCCAGGGTGATCCGCTGCGGCCGGTGTGACGGAAACGATTCGGCCGCCGCGCCGCACGCCATCGCCGCCAGGGCCGCGGCCACCTCGGCCGGCAGGGCGAAGGTGGGGTGGGCGGTGAACACGCCGGCGTAGCGGGTGCGCTCCACCGCGTCACGGAACTCCGCCCAGCGCACCGGGCTGTCGGCCGGGTCGGGCCGCAGCACCACGCCGGCCACCCGCACCAGCGCCGCCTCGTTCTCGGTCCGGTCGGTGCCGCCCACATAGGCCGCCAGCCGGCGGGCGCGGTCGGCAAAGGCGGCGTCGCGCAGGTAGCGCACCAGCTCCCACAGCACCGCGTCATCCAGCTGCCCGCTATCGATGCGGCGGGCGATCGACAACGCGACCGACAGCACCGGGTTGCCGAACGGGTCCTCGTCGGAGGCGCGCTGCGCCCGCGCGATCAGCCCCAGCAGGTCGGCTGCCACTGCCTCGATGCGGGGCGCCGACTCACCTGCCGCCGCCTCAACGATCGCCATGTCGGTCATGCGCGCTCCGCCTCCGATCGCTTCGTCATCATGCAGTGGCTTCCAAGCAATGCGCAGGCCAGCCCCCGCCAGCCGCGACGGACCGCATGCCGCGACCATCGCCGGGCGCTTCCCCGCCCGGCACTCTGACATGGAACAGCACGGTCCGCGGCAGGAAAACCGGACGCTCGCCCCCGCACGGTCGAGCCGCGGCGCGGGGCGGGCGGCAGTCCGTGTTCACATTTGCCGGCGGAGACCGCAAGTTCTTGACATATGGTTAGGAAATTTCCTGCAACTGTATGACAGTTGCGGCACGAGCCTGGTTGCCGATCCGCCCTCCGCAACGGCCCGGAACCTGCTCAACACAGTCTGACCTCCGCGTTCGTAAAAAATCTACGGTGGGAAACATGGCCTCAGACCTCGACATTCCCCAGCCCCCCCTGCCCGCAGTCTGTCTGCGATCGCTGTCCCGGCGATTGAACGATGCCCTGACCGGCGGCGGTGCCTTCGACCATGCGGGATATGATGCAAGGCGCATCGTCCGCGACGCCGCCAGGGACATCCTGCAGATCGCCGCGGCGGTCGAGCATCACACCCCGCCGGAACAATACGACCATGGCAGGGTCTTGATGTTCGCGCGCGAGCAGTGACGTAGCGCACGCCGCGGTCCGGATGCGGCGGAGAGAACGGCCAGACTCTCTCTCCGCCGGCCGGTGGAGGTCTCCTGCAAGCCACCACCCCACCCAAGCAGAAACGCCTGCGCGGGCGTGTCCTTCAGCCCGTCAAATGTAGTGCTCGGCGAGCGGCAGGAACCCGTTGAAGCGCTGGCTGGCATAGGTGGTCACGTAAGCGCCGGTGGCCAGCACCTCCACCCGGTCGCCGCCGGTCAGCGCCAGCGGCAGCCGATAGTTGCTGCGTTCGTACATGATATCGGCGCCGTCGCAGGTCGGCCCCGCGATCGCCACCGGCCCCGCCGCCCCGCCGTCATGCGGCGTGGTGATGTGGTAGCGAATGGCTTCGCCCTCGGTCTCGGCCAGCCCGCCGAACCGGCCGATGTCGAGGTAAACCCAGCGCACCGGGTCGTCCGCCTCGCGGCGGCTGACCAGCACCACCTCGGCGCTGACCACACCGGCATCGGCCACGATGAAACGGCCCGGCTCGATCAGCATGTCGGGCAGCGCATTGCCGAAATGCCCGGTCATGGCGCGCATGATGGCACGGCCGAAATCATCGATGCCCGGCACCTCGTCGCGGTAGCGCACGGGAAACCCGCCGCCGAGATTCACCATGCGCAGATTCACCCCGGCATCGCGCAGGTCGGTGAACAGCATCGCCACCCGGCCGATCGCCGCCTCGTAGCTGGCCGTCGCGGTCTGCTGGCTGCCGACATGGAACGACAGCCCGTACGGGTCGAGCCCCAGCTCCCCGGCCCGAATCATCAATCCGCGCGCGGCGTCGATGGTGGTGCCGAACTTGCGCGACAGCGGCCAGTCGGCGCCGGCATTCTCCACCCGGATGCGGCAGTACACCCGGCTGCCCGGCGCGTGGCGGGCGAGTTTTTCCAGCTCCTCGGCGCAGTCGAAGGCGAACATGCTCACCCCGGCGGCATGCGCGCGGCTGATGGCGGCGACCTTCTTGATGGTGTTGCCGTAGCTGATCGCCGATGCCGCCGCGCCGGCCTGCAGGCAGGCCACGATTTCCTCATAGCTGGCGGCGTCGAACCGGCTGCCGAGGCGCACCAGGCGCTCCAGCACCGGTTGCGCCGGATTTGCCTTCACGGCATAGTAGATCTGCGCCAGCGGCAAGGCCGCGCGCAGCAGCGTGAAGTTGCGCTCCACGCGATCAAGGTCGAGCACCAGACACGGCGTGGCCGGCTGCTGCTCAGCAAGGAATCGGGCGATTTTCGGAGTCATCGCACCCGGCCTCCCCTCTGATGAAGCGCCCCCCTGTCACGGCGAGGAGCGTAGATTGCGAAACGGTCGAACGAACCAGCGAAAACACGATAGGTACCGCTTCGGTTGCCCGGACGCGGAACCCGTTGCCAGAACGCTTGACGTCGTTGCGTAACCCGAGGGCCAGAGGCACGTGCGTTGCTGCGTGGCGCCGCACATAGGACCCGCTCCCCCCCCATGCAAGTGATATTTCCGCGTTGTCTTTGCACGGATGCTGCGCCTGCGAACGCCGCCGGCGGCGGCCCTCCCGCCGGGCTTCCCGATGCGATGGCAGAATGGTAACTGTGCGTCTCGCCACCCCCGATGGGGACAGGATGAACAACCCGACGGCGATTTCCGCGCGCGGCGTGAAGCCGGTTCTGCTGCGCACCTGGAACGGAATCAGTTCCGACCGCATCTCGCTGATCGCCGCCGGCTGCGCCTTCTGGGCCACGCTGGCGCTGTTCCCGGCGATTTCGATGCTGATCTCGATCTACGGCCTGCTGTTCGACCCCACCACCGTCGAGCCGCAACTGGAAGTGCTGCGCGACCTGCTGCCGCCCGCCGCGTTTTCACTGATTGCCCAGCGGGTGCACACGCTGGTGTCACATGCCCGGGGTGAACTCGGCGTGTCGCTGCTGATCGGCACGATGATCACGCTTTGGAGTGCGTCCACCGGCACCAAGTCGATGTTGTCCGCCCTCAATCTCGTCTATGGAGAGCGGGAAGCACGCGGTTTTTTCCGCTTCCAGGCGATCGGGCTGTTGATGACGCTGAGCACGACCTTTGCCGCCATCCTGGCGGTGGCCCTGCTGGTGTTCCTGCCCGTCGTCATCGATTTCCTGGGGTTGGACGCGCATGCGCGCAGCCTGCTGCGGCTGGCCTCGTTCGGCACGCTGGTGGTGTTCGTCGGGCTGGGGCTGTCGCTGCTCTATCGATTCGGCCCGTCGCGCCAACGGGAGCGCTGGCGCTGGATCAGCGCCGGCTCGCTGGTCGCCACCGTGCTCTGGCTGGCCGCCTCGGCGCTGCTGTCATTCTATGTGGCGCACGTGGCCAGCTACGACGCCCTCTACGGGCCGCTCGGCGCGGTGGCCGGCATGATGATGTGGTTCTGGGTGTCGGCCTACGCAGTGCTGCTTGGCGCCGAGCTGAACGCGGCTCTCGGGCCGCCGGGGACGGCACCGCCCCCCGGCAGCTAACAGATCAGCCCGGTCAGCGGGCTGGACGGATCGGCGCCCATGCGGCGCGGCATGCGCCCGGCCAGATGCGCCAGCCGCCCGGCCGCCACCGCGTGCTTCATCGCCCGCGCCATCCGCACCGGGTCCTGCGCATGCGCAATCGCCGAATTCAGCAGCACCGCGGTGCAACCGATCTCCATCGCGATGGCGGCATCCGAGGCGGTGCCCACGCCGGCATCCACCAGCAGCGGCACCTTCGCCTGCCCGATCATGATCGACAGCATGGCCGGGTTCTGCACCCCGAGCCCGGAGCCGATCGGCGCGCCGAGCGGCATGATCGCCGCACAGCCCATGTCTTCCAGCCGCCGCGCCGCCACCGGGTCGTCGGCACAGTAAACCATCACCTCGAACCCGTCCTTCAGCAGCGCCTCGGCCGCCTCAAAGGTGGCCGGCATGTCGGGATACAGGATCGGCGGCGGCCCGAGCACCTCCAGCTTCACCAGGTTCCAGCCGCCGGCATCGCGCGCCAGCCGCAGCGTGCGCACCGCATCGCGCGCGGTGTGGCAGCCGGCGGTGTTCGGCAGATAGGTGTATTTCTTCGGATCGACATGGTCCTGCAGCATCGGCGCGCTCGGATCGGACAGGTTCACCCGCCGCACCGCGACCGTCACCATCTCGGCCCCGGACGCCTCGATCGCCGCCGCCGTCTCCTGCAGGTCCTTGTACTTGCCGGTGCCGACCACCAGCCGCGAGCAAAAGCGCCGTCCGGCGACGGTCCAGGAATCGTCGTCCGCCTGGATGATGCCGTCCATGATTCAGCCTCCGCCGATGAAGTGCACGATTTCCAGCGAGTCGCCGGCGGCGAGCCAGGTCGTGGTGTAGGCGGAGCGGGGCACGATCTCCTCGCGACACTCCACCGCCACTTTGCGCGCATCGAGCCCGATCGCCGCCAGCAGCCCCGCCACCGTCACCGGCCCGTCGAGCACCCGAGGCTCGCCGTTCACCGTAATCGCCACCTGCGCATCCATGCCGCGATTATGGGCATTGCCGCGGCGCCGGACAAGCGACGCCTCCCGGGCCATATTTGGCCAGGGCGGCACGCTGTCGCCGGGCGGTCAGAACCAGCGGGAGGATTTGTACGTGGTTTGGTACAGGAATTCCGAACCGATAATGCCAAGAACGACGCCGAACAGTTCGTTCAGGCCCAGAGCCGGCGAGATCACCAGGGCACCAGCGACGATTCCCGCGCCCAGAAACAGCAGCCGCGGCGGCTCCATATGGAAAATTTCGTTCATGCCGGCAATCGGGCTGTCGGCGACCGGAATGACCGCGCTGCCGGTCAGGTAGGCTGGTGCCGCCATGTGCATGGGTGCGGCCCGGGCGCTACCGGCCAGGGCAAACACCAGCGACAGGCTGAAAATCAGGCTCAGGAACGCTTTGATCATGTGGTTTCCCCTGGGTATCAGTTGATACGGCAATTTTAACGCATTCTGCGCCACAGACATGGCTGGACACCAACGATTTCCGGGCCGGCAACACTTTGATAAAGTCACGTCTTCTCGCCGGTCTTGCGGTACCGGATCGGAATGGCCGCCTGCCACACCGTATGCCAGAAACCATGCTCCGGCACACGTTCTAGTCACTGGACGCTGCGGCAGGCCCGGCGCATCATCTTTTTGCGATCTCCATTATGTCCCGAACGGAATCACGTCCATGAAACGTCTGGTTTCTGCCGTCACGGCTCTGCTCGTTTCGCTGGCATCGATCCCCACCGCAACCGCCGCCGTGTGCGCCAAGGGTGTTTACCGCGCCGGATGCGCGGGTCCGAACGGCGCGGCGGTCGTGCGCAAGCCGCCGGTCGCAACAACACGCACATGCGCCGCCGGTCCGCATGCCGCCGGATGCGTGGGTCCGCACGGCGCGGCCGTCGTGGACCGGTAGCCGGCGAACGCCGGACTCAGCTTCATCGATCATTGGCGCCTGACGGCTGCTCGGCAGCAGCTGCATCAACAAGGACCGAAGCATAGAAATCTGAGGAACTTGTTGATTATCACACGAGACAGATAACGATGCCCTGATGAATGACTACCAACGAGTCTCGGCGGGCAACCAGAGCGTGGTGGTGCAGCTCCGGTTACGGGCTACGCAGCCGCTCCGGTGTTCGCCTTCTTTTCGGCCGGACTGGGGCCGGTGCCTTTGAGGCGAACAAACTGCTGCAGCGTGTCGAACCAGAACGGCGCCCCGAACAGCGTCGCCAGAGCGGTGATGATCCAGCCCGAAATGCGCGTCCAATCCCAGCACCAAGGAGATCGCCGGAAGAACGTGCCGATCGACATCGTCGTGGCAGGCGTCGTGTCGGCGACAATTGGCCAGCCGATCGGCAAAGTGTGCAGCTCATTGAGCACGTCCGAAACATTGGGATTTTCTTTAATCTCAGCAATGAATTTGGTGTCAATCGGCCGCTGCCAGAGCGACTGCACAATATCGATTGCGCTAATGTTTAGCAAAATCGCCAATAAAAACGCGAAAATGAACGCCCAGGCCTGCGACCATCTCTTGTAGGAACCGCTAACCCGATCCATTGAATGGTCAAACCACGACGAAAGTTCTTTGCGAACCTTGTCTTCCTCGCCTTTAGCCCGATCAATAATACCGTGCATCATATTTTTGAGTTGGTCATTGCCGGCCAGTCTCGCTTCGACTGCCTGCTTCAGGGCGGCGGCAGGCCCTGGCGAGGCAGCAAACCATGGGGTGGCAACAGGCCCTGGCGCGTCATTATGTATTTTGAGAATGTCGAGCAGCGCGGCGGCGAATTGATCCGGCTCGATATAGGCTGGCCCGTTCACCCATCGCGCCCGCCACGACGCGGAAGAAGCGTTCGTGCCATCGCCGAGCGGGTTTATCAGACCGTGCTTGTAAACCTCCCTTGCCAGTGCATCGAAGTTCGGATCGTTGAGCAGATCCTTGATACCCTGGTACAGCGTGTGCGCCCGCCATTTCAGAATGGAGGACAGGATTTCCGTCACCGACCCGGCGGCGAGGCTTACCGCAAGAAACGTAAAGATCAGTCCCAGGGCCAGGTCGAGAATGCCACTGCTCAACATGCCTGCTCACTCCCAGAGCAGCATTTATAGTGATTGGCAGGCAGACCAACGCATTGATCTGGATCAATGAAATAATTTTGATTACAAAAATACAGCTAGTAAAATCACATATTCATAGATAATATTGCATTTCCCAAAATAATCCAACAATCCTTTACCCGTATCTCGATCAAAATGCAGCCCACGGGCGGCGACGGCCTCCGTCACCGCCCCCGCCCGCGCTCAGCTATGAAACTCCACCATGCTCTGCGGCGACGGCGGCAGCTTCGTGATCGAGACGCCGCGATACCCGGCATCGCGCGCCATCGCCGCAAAATCCGCACCCGTAAACGCATCCCCATGCTGCGTCGTCGCCAGCATCACGAAAGCAAACCGGGCCGCCAGCGGTGGCGAAATGCGGTCCTCGTTCGGCACGAACTCGACCGCCACAACCCGGCCCGCCGGTGCCAGACTTCCGCGCGCCTTCCGCAACAGCCCCACGTTGGTCTCGTGATCAAAATGGTGCAGGAAATTCGTCAGCAGGATCAGGTCGTAGCCGCTGTCCCACGCGGTCTCGAACGCACTCCCCGTCAGCGTGCGGTGCCGCTGCGCAACCCCGGCGCGGGCGGCGTTCTCCCGCGTCACTTCCAGCACATGCTCCCAGTCCAGCGCCGTGACCTCGGCCTCGGGCACCGCCTTGGCGATCGTAATGCCGAACATGCCGCTGCCCGCGGCGATGTCCAGGATATAGCGCGGCCGCGGCACCCAGCCGCCGACCTGGCTGGCCACCGCCGCCGCCACAACGCTGGCGAAAGGCACCATCGCACGGGCGAAAATCCCCCAGATCGGATTGTTCGGCGCCATGTTGGCCACCCCCGCCGTGCCGCCCTGGCGCACATAGGCAACCGGATCGTCAAGAAACATCCGGTACAATTCGGGTGCGGCCAGAAAATCGACGATACTCGACATGTCGCCGGGCGAATCACGGGTGATGAACTGCGCCGTCGATGGCGTCAGCGAATAAGCCGCGCCGCTCTTCTCCAGGAAACCGAGGATCGTCAGATAATCGCACAGAATGCGCAGCCCGCGCGGCGACGCCCCGCTCCGCTCCGCCAGGGCTTCCGCCGTCCGGGCGCCGGCGTCGATCATCGTGAACAGGTCCAGTTCGACCGCCGCCTTGATCGCCGCGGTCTTCTGAAAAGCCTGCACGGTATCAACAAACAGATCCGGGCTGATGTCGGTCATTGTATGTTTCTCCCCCGTCTTTTTGCGGAAGTATTAGGGTCCTCAGGCCGGGCACCCCACAACAGTTATTTTTGTAATTTGCACCCCAGTGCTTGCGCCCCAATGCTTGCGTCGCCTACCCCAGCCCCTCCCGGATGCTCGCCAGTCCCTGCAACGCCGTGCCATCCGCCGCGAAATTCGCCGGATCGAGCCACGCCAGCACCGCATCCCGGCACCTCGGCCACTCGTCGCCGACAATACTGTACCAGTCGGTCTCGCGCAGCCGCCCCTTCACCACCATGTGCGCCCGGTGCCGCCCCTCATACACAAAGCCCAGCCGCCCGGCCGCCCGCCGCGAGGGCTCGTTCAGCGCATTGCACTTCCACACCAGCCGGCGATACCCAAGATCGTCAGCCGCCAGACGCAACACCAGGAACATCGCCTCGGTGGCCGCACGGGTGCGCTGCATCACCGGCGCGAACCAGATATTGCCGAGTTCAATGGCGGCATTCTTCGGCTGGATGTCCATCAGCGACAGCCATCCCGACACCATGCCAGTGGCCACCGGCCGCACCGCCCAGACCATCGGATCATGCGTGCTGGCAAAATCCCCGACAAAACGCGCCATCGCCTCCGGCGACGGAAACGGGCCGTAACCCATATACGCCCAGGACTCGTCGCCCCCCTGCGCGGCCCGCCACAAATCGGCAGCATGCCTTGGGTGCAGCGGCTCCAGCGCCACCGTGCGGCCGGTGATCCTTGTGCGCACCGGTAACGGGCGGGGCGTGGTGTCTACCTCGGGGCCTAATTCGGTCAACCAAACTTCTCCAAAAGATAAGTAAGGCCAGGGCTCTGCCCTGGACCCGCCAAGGGGCAGTGGCCCCTTGGAACCCATTCACGAAGCAAGTGGAATTGTTACGCCTATCATGTCGCCTTCGCGGACGATGGCGGCCAGTTTTGCCTCGCTCCAGCCGGCGGTCGCCGCCGGGCGCAGCGGCAACACCATCCAACGATAATCCGCGGTGCTGTCCACCACCGTCAGCTTCACCCCCGCCGGCAGCACCGTGCCCCACTCCAGCAGCAACCCGCGCGGATCACGCACGGCGCGCGCACGATACGACGCCGATTTGTACCAGAACGGCGGATAGCCCAGCACTGCCCTGGGATAACAGGAGCACAGCGTGCACACCACCAGATGATGCGCCTCCGGCCGGTCCTCCAGCACCCCGAGTGGCGGCAGCCCACGCATCGGTATCCCCAGCGATTCGGCCGCCCTGGTGCCATCTTCCAGCATCAGCGCGCGAAACGCCGGATCGGTCCACGCCTTCGCCACCATGCGCGCCCCCTGCGCCGGGCTGGCCTCGTCGGTCGAGCGGATCTGCCCGGCAATCTCCTCGGGTCCGGCAATGCCCTTGGCCGCCAGCACCGCCCGCAGCGCCGCCAGCAGATTCACGCTGTCGGCCGCCAGCACACTCATGGCGTCACCACCTCCAGCCAATGCCCGAATACCTCCACCAGCAGCGCATCGCCCGCCGCCCCCTCGCCCCAGATGCCCGGCTGGTCGAACCGCACATGATACAGCGGGCGCAATGGCGCCGGGCGGGCGAAGGCCAGGTCCTCCGGATTGGCAAAATCGCCCAGATGCCGCACCAGCGTTCCGCACTCGCCGCGCACATAATGCGGCGTGCGGATATGGCAGGGGCCGCGAATCTCCGGCCAGTCATCCTTCACCCGCACCTTCGTGCCGGGGGCCAGACTCATGGCGCGTCCGCCGGCAGGGCAACACGCAACTCCGCCTCGGTCAGCACGCCCTTGCGCAACAGCGTGTCGGTAATCGCGCGCAGCCAGCGCTGGTAATACGACAGGCGGTGGTAATCGGCCTCCGGGATCGCCTCGATGGCGCGGCGCAGCTCGTCCACCGACATCACCTGCTTCGCCCCCAGGATTTGCCGGATGGCATCGACCTCCTTGTCGAACCCGGTCAATGCGTGCGGCTCGGTATCCACCGCCACGCACATGAATTTCGACACGCCGCCCAGATCGTGCATGGCGCGCGGCGTCGATTCCCGGGCAGTCGGCGGATGGGGCGCTTCCTGATTCATGCAGTCAGGATAACGCCGAAAGCCAGCCCAGCGCTAGTTCACCGCCTCGTCAGGATAGATGCCGTAGATCTCGCCGCGCTTCAGGAAGCCGCGGTAATCCCCCACCTGCACCTCGCACCAGGCGGCGTGCGCCTCGCAGGGGCGGATATGGCCGACCACGCCCGGCTTGAGCCGCGCGACCGGGCTGGACTCCTCCGCGGCCGAGCGGCGCAGCACCCGCTCCTCCCCCGTCACCACGAAGCTGCGCCGGCCGGTGAGCGTGGCCTGGTGCACCCAGCCCTTCACCCCGTCCTGGTCTTCGATCAGCCGCCAGCCTTCGAATTCGCGTTCGATCTGCACCGGCAGTTCGCGGCGGTGGTACACCCATTCGATCGGATAGCGGGTGCCCGGCCCGCTGCGCATGTTCACCTCGTCGAAATGCAGGCTGGCCCAGCGCGGCAGCGGCAGGCCGGTACCGCCGACCTTGGGCGCTTCCGCCGGCGGCTTGGCCGGCGCGGCTGGCTTGGCAGGCTCCGGGCCGGCCGCTCCCCCGGCCGCCGCGGGAGGGGCTGCCTTGCCGGCGGCGCCCGGCTTCGCCGGGACCACCCTTTGGGCATGCGGGTTGCCCGGCGCCGACACCACCGGCGTCGCTGCCGGTTTGGCGGCCGGCTTGCCCGGCGCGTCGTGGCCGAGGGCCACTTTCGCCGGTGCCGGCGCGGCGGCCGCTGGCCGCTCAGACGCGGGCGGCTGCGTCTGAGCCATGGCGGATGGCGCAGCGGCCAGCGCCGCCGCGCAAACCGCCAGTGCGATGGACAAACCGTTCATGCCGGCATCCGTGCCAACCCAGGACGCGCCGGGTCAAGCGGGAAGCTCACAGACTGAGCATCTGGCCCGCGCCGCAGGCCTCCAGGAAGGTCGCCACCCCGGCCACCTCCACGCTTGGCAACAGCAGTTCCGGCGCGATCGCATCGATCCGCAGGCCGGCCTCGCAGGCAACCAGCCGAACCCCGAGTTCCACCGCCGACTCGCGCAACTGGCCAATGCCGGCGACCCCGCGGGCGCGCACCGCCGCGTCACGCCCGGCCTCCTCCAGCCCCGACCAGTCCGTGCATAAGGCCCGACAGCCGGCACCGGTGGCGAACAGCACCACCGGCCGCCCCAGCGCCGCCGCGCCGGCGGCGAGGACAAAAGCGGTGTGGGCACGCTCGTGCGTGCCGGAAATCAGCAAAATTCCAAGCGGGTCAGATGATGCCACAGGTCAAGCCCTCCGGGCTGGAATGAGCGGACAGATCGTGCAGCGTCGCATCCGGGCCACAGGCGGCGCAGTGCGGATCGGGGCGCAGGCGGACGGTGCGGAACCGGGTCGCCAGTGCGTCCCAGATCAGCAGCCGGCCGGCGAGGGTTTCGCCGATGCCGAGGATCTCCTTCAGCACCTCGGTCGCCTGCAGCGTACCCATCACGCCGGTAACCGCCCCCAGCACGCCGGCCTCGCTGCAAGCCGGAACAATGCCGGGTGGCGGTGGTTCCGGATAGAGGCAGCGGTAGCACGGGCCGCCCGCATGCGGGCGAAACACGGAAAGTTGACCCTCGAAGCGCAGTACCGCGGCCGAAACCAGGGTGCGCCGCGCCAGTACGCACGCATCGGCAACAAGAAAACGGGTGGAAAAATTGTCGCTGCCGTCACAAACGATGTCATAGCCCGCCACCAGCGCCAGGGCGTTATCCGCCGTGAACCGCTGGCGATGCGTCTCCACCCGGACATCGGGGTTCAGCGCGCCCGCCGCCGTGGCCGCAGAATCCACTTTCGCCACCCCGATCCGGCCCGTGGTGTGGACAATCTGGCGCTGCAGGTTGGACAGCTCCACCACATCGTCATCCACCACGCCGATCCGGCCCACCCCGGCCGCGGCGAGGTAGAGCACCAGCGGGCTGCCCAGGCCGCCGGCGCCCACCACCAGCACGCTGGCCTCGCGCAGTTTCGCCTGGCCGGTGCCGCCGATTTCGGCCAGCAGGATGTGGCGGGAGTAGCGGATTATCTCGTCGTCGTTGAAATCGAGGCGCATGGGTCCAGCATAGGCAAACATGGCCCTGCCACCGAGTCGCATTCACCGGACGCAAGGATTGTTATGACCCATACCGATAATGCCCTGGTGCTGTTCTCCGGCGGCCAGGACTCCGCCACCTGCCTGGCCTGGGCGCTGGCGCGGTTTTCCCATGTCGAGACCGTGGGCTTCGCCTATGGCCAGCGCCATGCCGTCGAGCTGGACTGCCGCGCCCCGGTGCGCGAGGGGCTGGCGGCGATGAAGGACTGGGGCGGCCGGCTCGGGCCGGACCACCTGGTGGACCTTGGCGCCTCGCTGGCCGGCATCGGCGCCACCGCGCTGACCACGGACGCCGAAATCACCATGACGGCGGAAGGGCTGCCCAGCACCTTCGTACCCGGCCGTAATCTGGTGTTTCTCACCTATGCGGCGGCGGTCGCCTACCGCCGCGGCCTGCGCCGCCTCGTCGCCGGCATGTGCGAGACCGACTATTCCGGCTATCCGGACTGCCGCGACGACACGCTGAAAGCCATGCAGATCGCCCTGAACCTCGGCATGCAGCGCCGCTTCGTGGTGGAGACGCCGCTGATGTGGGTGGACAAGGCGGGCACCTGGGACCTCGCCGACTCGCTGGGCGGGCCGAAGCTGGTCGAGCTGATCGTGGAACGCACCCATAGCTGCTATCGCGGCGACCGCGCGAATCGGCACGATTGGGGCTATGGCTGCGGCACCTGCCCGGCCTGCGATCTGCGCCAAGCCGGCTGGCGGCGTTGGCGGGAGGAACAAAGTTGACCATCCGCTTCCTGCACGCAGCGGACATCCACCTCGACAGCCCGTTGCGCGGGCTGGAGGCTGAACTGGGCGCCCCGGTCGAGCTGATCCGCGGCGCCACCAGGCGCGCGCTCGGCCGGCTGGTGGACCTGGCGCTGGCGGAGGATGTCGATCTGCTGCTGATCGCCGGCGACATCTATGACGGCGACTGGCAGGATTTTGGCACCGGGCTGTTCTTCGCCGCCCAGATGGCGCGGCTGACCCGGGCGGGCAAGCCGGTGCTCGTCCTGCGCGGCAACCACGACGCGCAAAACCGCATTACCCGCACACTGCGCCTGCCCGAAGGGGTGCGGCTCCTCGACCACCGGCGGCCGGAGACGGTGGAATTGCCGGCGCTGCGGCTCGCCGTGCACGGTCAGAGTTTTGCCGAACAGGAGATCACCGAGAACCTGGTGCGCGGCTATCCGCGGCCGGTCGCGGGCCTGTTCAACATCGGTATGCTGCATACCTGTCTCGAGCAGGTCGGCGGCCCGCATCCGCGCTATGCGGCCTGCAACCGCGCCGACCTGCTGGCGCTGGATTATGATTATTGGGCGCTGGGCCACATCCACACCCGCGACGTGGTGTGCGAAGCCCCCTGGATCGTCTTCCCCGGCAACCTGCAGGGCCGGCACATCAACGAGCCGGGCGCGAAAGGCGCGACGCTTGTCACCGTGCGCGAGGGCCGCGTCGTTTCGGCCGAGCACCGCACGGTGGACGATTTCCGCTGGGCGCGGGTGACCGCCGACGTGACCGGATGCGACACCGAGGCGGCGGCCCTGGCCCAGGTGCAGCCCGCCCTGGAAGCGGCGCTGGACGCGGCCGAGGGGCGCGGTCTGGCCGTGCGCGTCACCCTGGAAGGTTCGACCATCCTGTATGGCGCCCTGGCGTCGGCGGGGCTGAAGGAAAAAATCCTCAACGAAGCCCGCCAGCTCTCCCCGCTGCTATGGATCGAGGGGGTGGAACTGCGAACCCGCCCGCGGCACCCGCCGCTGCAGGATCGCTGCGACGCGCTCGGCGCGCTGGCGCGGCGCATCGAGGCTTGCGCCGACGCCCCACCCGATGACCTGCTGGGCGAATGGCCATCGCAATTGCTGGGAAAACTGCCGCCGCTGCCGGAGAACCATCCGCTCAACGACCCCAAAACGGTGCTGGCGCGCGCCCGCGACCTGCTGCTGGCGCGACTGGCGGAGGGCTGAATGCGGTTCGAATCGCTCATCCTTGATTGCTACGGCCCGTTCCTGCGCCAGGACCTCGATTTCGACCCGCTGCCGGGGCGGATCAACCTGCTGGTGGCGCCGAACGGCGCCGGAAAATCGGTGCTGCGCGCGGCCTTCGCCGACCTGCTGTTCAACATCCATCCGCAAAGCCCGATGATTTTCGCGCACCCCGCGTCGCGGCTGCGGCTGACCGCGCGGGTGCGGCTGGCCGACGGCGGTTCGCAGGTGCTGGCGCGGCGCAAGGGCCAGGGCAACACGCTCTCGGACGGGGCCGCACCGATCCCGCCGGAAACGTTGCGCCAGTTGCTTGGTGGGGCGGATTCGCGGCTGTTCGGCGACCTGTTCGCGCTCGACAGCCACCGGCTGCGCGAGGGCGGGGCGGCGCTCAGCCGGTCCTCCGGCCGGCTCGGGCACATGCTGCTGGCCGGCAGCGGCGGGCTCGGGCAGGTGCAGCGGTTGCTGGAGACCTTCGTCCGCGATCGCGACGCAATCGGCCGCGCCGATCTGCGCCAGATCGCCAAGCCGCTCTGGCGCGCGGCGGACGAGGCCCGGGAGGCGGGACGCCAGTTGGCGCAGGCGGCGCTGCGGCCGGATGCCTGGCTGGGCATGGAAAAACGGGCGGCGGCGGCGGAACGGCAACTGGCCGCGCTGCGCGACGAGCGGGTGGCGGTGGAGGCGGAACTGGCCCGGCTGACCGCGCTGCGGGCGGTGCGTCCCTGGCTCCGCCACCGCGATGACGCCGTGTCGGTGCTGGCGGCGGCGGATGATGTGCCGCGGCTGCAGCCCGGGTTTGAGGCGCGCTGGCGGCTGGCGGTGGAGGCGCATGTGCGTGCGACCGCGGCGGCCACGGAAAGCGCGCGCCGGTTTGCCGACGCCGAGGCGGCGCTGGAGGACCAGGCGCCCGACACCACGTTGCTCGACGCCGCCGAAACGATCGAAGCGGTGCTGCGCGACGCCGTGACCGCCCTGAATGCGACCAATCACCTGCCGGACATCGAGGCAAAGGGCCGGCAGGCGGAGCTTGAGGCGGCGCGGCTGCGGGGCGAGCTGGGCTGGGACGCGACGGTGCCGCTGCCGGCAGCCCCGGCGCTGCGCAAGGCGCGGGAGGTGCTGGCGGGCCGGGCCGGACGGGTGGCCAATGCCGAAGGCGCCGCGCGCGAGCTTGAAAGAGCGCGGCAGCGGGTGGACCTCGCGCAGTCCGAGCTGGAAGCTCTGCCGCCGGCCGAGGACAATGCCGCGCTGGAGGCCCTGCTGCGCGAGATCCGCGCCGCCGGCGACCCGGCAAGCCGGCTGGACGCGACGCGGCGGGCCCGGCGGGATGCCGAGGCGGCGCTGGAAGCGGCGCTGGCGGCGTTACCCGAGCGGGCGCTGACCCGCGAGCAACTGCGCGAGACCCGGGCGCCGGCGGAACCGGCGTTGGTGGCCTGCGAGGCGGCACTGACCAAAGCCGAGGAGGTCTGGCGCGACGCGTTGCGGCTGCGCGACGGGCTGGTGCGTGAGCGTGCCGGCGTCGAGGCGGCGCTCGCCCAGTTGCGGCGGGAAGCGGCGTTGCCCGAGCCGGGCGCGCTGGCCGCAGCACGGACGGACCGCGATCGGCTGTGGGACACCGTGAGCGCCGGCGGCGCCGCCGCGTCGGTGGCGTTCGAGCGCGCGCTGCGCCACGCTGACGCCATTGCGGACACGCTGATCGCCCATGCGACGCAGGTGGCGGATGCCGAAGCGCAGCGCCGACGCATCGACGACATCGCGCAGCGCCAGTCCGCGGCTGAAGCCGGCTGCGCCGCGGCGGCAGCGGGACTGCGGCAAGCGCAGGACGGGCTGGCGACGCTGGCGCAAGCGGCCGGCGCACCGGGCGGCATAGTGCCGGCAGTGCTGCGGAGCTTTCTCGCCGCCCGCAGCACCGCCCTGGACTGCGCGGTCAGGTTGGACCGCGCGCGCGCCGAGGCGGCCGACCTCACCGCGGCGATGGCGGAGGCGGCGCGCCGGTTGGCGAATGCCGGCGTGGCGGGTGACGGGCTGGCGGCGCTGCTGACCGCCGCCGAGGCGCGCGTCGCCGCCGCCCGGGAGGCCACGACGGCGCGCAAGGCAGCGCTGGCGGAAGCGCAAAAGGCCGGCCGCGACCAGCAGGAGCGCAGCGCCGCCGAGGCGCAGGCACGGCAGGACCTGGCGGCCTGGAACGCGGCGTGGCGCGAAGCCGTCGCGGCGCTGGCGCGGCCCGCGGATGAATCGCCGGCGGCGACCGGGGCGGCGCTGGAACTGGTCGACCAGCTGTGTTCCCAGGAGAGCACCGCCGCGACGGCAGGCATCCGCATCCGCGACATGCGCGCGGCGATCGAAAATTTCGCCGCCGGCATCGCCGCGCTGTGCGCCCGGGTGGCGCCGGACCTGGCCGGGCTGCCGCCGCAGCAGGCGGCCGCGCAGCTGCAGAAGATGTTGCGCGCGCAACGCGACGCGGTCGCCCGGCAGGAGGCGCAACTGCGCAACCGCGCCGCCGCGCAGCAAGCCGCCGCCGGAGCGGACGAGAAAGCCCGCGCCGCCGCCGCCGAACTGGCCGCTCTGCGGGCCGCGCTGGGCGTCGCCGACAACGACACCGCCGTCGCGCAGCTGGAGCGGGTGCGCCGCGTGACGGAAGCGGCGGTGACGCTGGCCGAGGCGCGGCAGCACATCCTGTCGCAAGGTGGCGGGCGGACCGAGACGGAGCTGGACGCCCTGGCCGCCGCCGGTGACGCCGCGGCCGAGCATGCGCGCATCGACACGTTGACCGTCCGGCAGGCCGAGCTGGGACCGCTGGTGGAAGCCGCGTCGGCGGAGGCGCGCAGCGCGGCCGAGGAGCGCGACCGTGCCGGCAAGGGCGACGACGCCCAGGCGGCGGCGGCGCGGCGCGAAGCGGCGCTGGCCACGCTCGCCCGCCACGCCGAGGAGGCGCTGGTGCTGCACGCCGCCGCCAGCCTGCTGCGCGCCGGTCTGGAGGCGGGACGCGACGAAGCCGGGCTGCGGACCGTCGCGCGCATCGGCGCGGTGTTTCGCGACCTGACCGGCGGCGCGCATGCGGGTGTGTCGGTGCAGGACGACGGCACCGACCGGGTGCTGGTGGCGCTGGAGGCCGACGGGGCGACCTGCAAGCAGGTGGACGAGTTGTCCGAAGGCACCCGCGATCAACTGTTCCTCGCCCTGCGGCTGGTGGCGCTGGAGGACTATGTCGCCGCCAACCCGCCGCTGCCCTTCATCGCCGATGACATATTGCAGACCTTCGACGACACCCGGGCCGCCGCAGCACTGCGGGCGCTGCTCGACCTGTCGGCGCATGTGCAGGTGATCGTGCTGACGCATCATCCGCACGTGCAGGCGCTGGCCCGGGCGCTGCCCGCCGGCACGGTGCATACGGTGGTGTTGCCGCATCTGGCCGCGGCGGCGTGACCGACTCGTTCGAAACCGGCGGGCTGCTGGTCGCCGGCATCGTGGTCGCCGCGGTGGCGCTGCTGCTGGTCACCGCCGCCGCCATCGCCGCCGCCCAGCGCGGCGCGCTGCTGCGGTTGGCCGGCGAGGTGGAAAACATCGACCGCCGGGTGCGCGAGGACGGCGAGAGCCTGCGCCGCGCCATGACCGGGCTCGACCGCGCCCTGCGCTGGGAGATCGCCGAGGCCACCCGCGAGGCGCTGGGCAACGGCTTCGCCCAGGTGCAAGAAACCACCGCCGCCACCGTCGCGCTGCGCGAAGCGGTCGGCGAGCGGCTGGGCGAGCTGGCCGACAAGCTTGGCGAGGAACAGGAACGCCTGCGCGTCCGGGTGGAAGGCAAGCTGGAGGAAATCCGCGCCGGCAACGAGGCCAAGCTGGAGCAGATGCGCCGGACCGTGGACGAACAACTGCAGACGGCGCTGGAAAAGCGGGTGGGCGAGAGCTTCCAGCGGGTGGCCGACCAGTTCGCCCAGGTGCAGCAGGCGATCGGCCAGGTGCAGAGCGTGGCCGGCGAGATCGGCAATATCCGCCGGCTGTTCGCCAACGTGAAGGCGCGCGGCGGCTGGGGCGAGGCGCAGCTGCGCCAGGTGCTGGACGACGTGCTGCCGCCCGGCGCCTACGAGGCCAATCTGCGCCTCGGCGATGCCGGCGAGGTGGTGGAATTCGCCCTGCGCATGCCGCTGCGCGACTCCGACACGCCGGTCTGGCTGCCGATCGACGCCAAGTTCCCCACCGAGGATTACGACCGGCTGGCGGTCGCCATCGAGGCCGGCGACCGCCCGGCCGAGATCGAGGCGCGACGCGGCCTGGAGCGGGCGATCCGCGAGCAAGCCAAACGCATCGCCCGCTATGTCCGCCCGCCGCGCACAGTGGACCATGCGGTGATGTACCTGCCGACCGAAGGGCTGTTTGCCGAGGCGGCACGGCTGCCCGGCCTGCTGGAAGGGGTGCGCCGCGAGCACGGGGTGCATGTGGTCGGCCCGGCGCTGCTACCGGCGCTGCTGCAAATGATCCGGCTGGGCCACCTGACACTGGCGCTGGAACGCAAGGCGGGAACGATCGGCGAAACTCTGTCGGCGGTGAAGGCGGAATGGGGGCTGCTGGGCGGGGCGCTGGACCAGCTGGCGCGCAAGGCCGAGGAGATGAGCAGCTCCATCCAGCGCACCCAGGTGCGCACCCGCGCGGTCGGACGGGCCCTGCGCGGGGTGGATGTGATGGAATTCGAGCGCGCGGAGGCGGTGCTGGGGCTGACGGATGACACGGCGTCAACCGGATGACGAACCGCCGCTCACGCCTTGTTGAGAAGCGCCGCGGCATGGCTCAGGGCTATCGGGGGATCATTCCACCCCGTCTGGACACCCCCCGCCCCGCGCTGCCATAGGGACCAGCCGATAGCCCGCCAGGAACCGACATGAATACGCTGACGCCAAGTCCCGGCAACCAAGCCACCCCCTCCCGCCCCGGCGCCGTGGTGCCGGTGCTGCTGTCCGGCGGCTCCGGCACGCGGCTATGGCCGGTTTCCCGCGAGAGCTTCCCGAAACAGTTCTGGCCGCTGGTCTCCGACCGCTCGCTGATCGAGGAGACCGCCCGCCGCGCGCTGGGCGAGGGCTTCGCGCCGCCGATCGTGGTGTGCAACCAGGAGCACCGGTTCCTGGTGGCCGAGCAGTTGCGGCGCGCGGGCATCACCTCGCCGCGCATTGTGCTGGAGCCGGTTGGGCGCAATTCCGCCCCGGCAATCGCCGCGGCGGCCCTGCTGGTGGCGGAGCACGACCCCGACGCGGTGCTGTGGATGATGGCCGCCGATGCCGCCATCGCCGACGTGCCGGCGCTGCACCGGGCGCTGGCGGCGGCGGTGGCGGCGGCGCGGGCCGGACATATCGTGACCTTCGGCATGCGCCCGACCTCGGCCGAGACGGGCTACGGCTACATGGAAGTGGGCGAGCCGCTCGCCGGGCTGCGCGGCGTGCACGGCCTGGCACGCTTCGTCGAGAAGCCCGACGCCGCGGCCGCGGCAAAGCTGGCCGTCTCCGGGCGGCATCTGTGGAACTCGGGCATGTTCGTGTTCACCGCCCGCACCCTGCTGGCGGAAATGGAGCGGCACGCGCCGGACGTGCTGGCGGCGCTGCGCCCGGCGGTGGACGGGCGCGTCGAGGATCTCGATTTCGTCCGGCTGGAACCCGAAGCCTTCGCCCGGGTGCCGAATATCAGCCTCGACTACGCGGTGGCCGAGCGGACCGACCGCGCCGCGGTGGTGCCGGCCGATATCGGCTGGTCGGACGTGGGCAGCTGGGGCGCGCTGTGGGACCTCGGCGCCAAGGACGATGCCGGCAACGTGGCGGTGGGCGACGTGCTGCTGGAAGGGGCCGATAATTGCTACGTGCGCAGCGACGGCATCGTCACCGCGGTGGTGGGGCTGCAGGACGCGGTGGTGGTGGTGACCGAGGACGCGGTGCTGGCGATGCACCGCGACCGCGCCCAGGACGTGAAACGCGTGGTGGACCGGCTGCGCAAAACCGGCCGGCGCGAGGCGGTGGCGCATAACCGGGTGTACCGGCCGTGGGGCTTCTACGAGAGCCTGATCCGCGGCGAGCGGTTCCAGGTCAAGCGCATGGTTGTGACGCCAGGGCAGAAACTGTCGCTGCAGCAGCATTTTCACCGCGCCGAGCACTGGGTGGTGGTGAGCGGCACGGGGCTGGTGACCTGCGACGCGACGACACGGTTGGTGCACGAGAACGAGAGCGTCTATCTGCCGCTCGGCTGCATCCACCGGCTGGAGAATCCCGGGCGGATTCCGCTGACGCTGATCGAGGTGCAGAGCGGGGCGTATCTCGGCGAGGATGATATTGTGCGGTTCGAGGATACCTACGGGCGGAAGTAAGAAAGGCCGGGCTCTGCCACCCGCCAGGGGTCGGTGGACCCCTGGACCCCGTTCCGGCTTTGCCTTTAGGCGGCGAGGTCGCGGGACAGGCCCGAAGCGGCGTAGTCCGAGACGAGCGTGACCAGCTTCCGGCGATCGGTACTACCGATCTGCAGCGCGGCAGAGACCTCCCCGACGAGGGCAGCGAGACGCGCGCCCGAGGCCCCCGGATCAAGGTCGTTCATTGCCCGTGGCAGAACGAGTTGCCCGGCGCCGCTCAACAACCGGTGCCCCACATTTGCGATCAGCCCGTCGATGCCGGGATACTGGCGCATGAGTGCCTGCAGCGCCGCCGCGGAGCCCTTGCGCGCCGCGCGGTCGAAGGCGAACGCGAAAACGGTGTCGGTGTGGCCTCCGGCAGGCCGGGCACCGACGCGAGCCGCCGCATAGCTTGCATAGGCCAGGTCGGGGTCAGACCGCAGCAACCGCTGGACCTCCTCCACCGCCGCTTCACGTTCGCCAGAAAGAGCTGTTTCTGCTTGGAAAAGCGCCCGGCGCATCCGCGCGGCGGGAAGATCGGGATCGTCACCCGCATCGGCCGTTTGATCCCGCACCGCCGGTGAGCGTGGGCGAACGCTAGATGGTAAACGACGACTCTGGACTAGGCGCACCTGCAACGTCTGCCCTACTGGGTTGTCTGGATCGCGCCGAAGCAACGTTGCCAGGGCCTTCTCAGCGCCCGCCCGATCCCCGAACCGGTCCCAAAGCAGCATGGCGAGCTGGGCATAGTTGTAGGGATCATCCGGGAGAACTTCGGTGGCCTCGGTCAGTACTGCCTTTGCGGCTTCGGGCTGTTCGAGAAAATCCGCCAATATGGTCGCGAGTTGCGACCGGGCAGCTTTCTCCAGCGGAAACAATGCCACGGTATCGCGCAACAGGCGTTCCGCCTCGTCGGCGTGCCCCAGATGCTCCGACAGCAGCGTCGCAAGCTGGTTGCGCCATTGCGGGTTCTCGGGGAAGCGCCGAATCACTTCCCAGCCGACCGTTTCCGCCGCGGCGAGTGCACCCTGCGCCGTCAGTCCGCGGCCCCAGAGCGACCACGCATAGATGTTCGCAGACTCATATTGCAGCGCCAGCTTTGCCAGCGCGGTCGCTTTTTTGCCACGCGCCTGCCGTTCGTTGCTTGGCTCGGGCAATAATTCCATCCCGACTTTGCAGGCGGTGCGCACGAGAAAATAGCTGTCGCCGGTGGCATCGGCGTAGCGGCGATGCGCCTCCATTAACCGGTCGATGCGTGGCGCAAGCGCTTGCAGCGACGAGCGTATGCCGCGCAGGATCGCCTCCCTCTGCTCCCTCGGCGGTGGTTCGATCACCCTGCGCCGCGCCGCCTTGCGCTCCGCCGGCGAGGAGGCGCCTGGTGGCAAGTCCATCTCCTCGCGCCACCACGCCGCCGCGGCAAAGGTCGCGCGCTGGTTTTTGCGAAGGGTCGCGATGTGCTCCTCGGTGGCCGCGATCACGTCGTCTACCAGCGGCGGCCAGTAGTCGGCCGCGACGCGCGGATAGACGGCTTCGATCTCCCGCCAACGGGAAAGGAACTTTGCCTTCTCCGGGCGCTGCGCCGCGGCCCAGCGCGCCAGCCCGTGGCAGACCGCCTCCTCGTTGGAATTATCGTCCGCACCCAACGGCAGGCGGCGCAGGCCGAGCAGGCCGACATCGAGATAGGATTCGGAAAAACGGCCAAGCGGGCCGGCCTCGGCACATAAATCCAGCCAAAGCGGCATCAGCCGGCGTGGCGGCAGCGGGGCAGGGGCCATGTCCTGCGTCAGTGCCAGCAGCCGCCAGAACTCGCGCCGCGGGTCGAGGCCATCATCGAGCCGGGTGGTCTCCACCAGCCGGAACCACCGCGTATACCGCTCATGCAGGCCGGCGACCGTGTCGCGCGGCCGGATGCGCCGGATAACTGCGAACAGCCGGTCGAGCATCCCCAGCAGACGTTCCGCCAGGCCGGCATCGGCATCGGCGATCCGTCCCCGGAGCCAGTCAAGCAGTGCCGCACAGCCCTGGTCGAAAGCGCAGCGCGCCGGATCGTCCTCGGCCAGCCCGAACAGCAGCGAGGCAGCGGCGTCGGCCGGTTCCGCCCGGCCGAGCGGATGGATGTCGGCATGGCCGTTCACCAGCGCGCGCAGTTGCACTTCCGGCGCGTCGATCAGCGCATCCAGCCAAGTATAGCGGGCGCCCGGCCGCTCAAGAAGGGTTGCGCCCATGCTAGGGATCGACCTCGCCGGCCATCATCGCCCCATAATCCGAACGGCTGCTTCCTACTCGTACCCGCCCAAGATGGGCATCGCGCGCCTCTGCCAGCCGGGTCGGCGGCAACGGTCCGGTCAGGGTCGCGACTTGCTTCACATGCCGGACCTCGTAAGTGAGGCGGACATGCAGGAACTCACGCACCGCCGCCCGGACGGCGGCTGCGTCCAGATCGACGGTGTAGCCAAAACCGGCGCCGGCAGGCGCGGGAAGGAAAAACTCGCTGTTGCGGGTTTCGAGCACGGTCGGCACGGCGAAGGGCTGGGCAACGACAGCCTGCGAAAACACCTCTGCAACCGTATATTCCATGCGGACAAAATGCAATGTTTGGCCATCCGCAGGGCTGAAATGCCCGAGACCCAGCCGCGCGCGAAGCCGGAGCAGCCAGTCCACGGAAGCAAGGTCAGGCGCGACCTCGGCACGGAAACAGGCGAAGGCGGGCCGCGCCCCGGAATACTCGTTCAGCCCCCGCACGAGCGGCGCCACCACACTGGCATCTGGGGGTGAAAGCTTGCAGGCATCGCGGATCATTTCAAAGTCCAGGCCACGGTCCAGGACGCCGTCGATCTGCTCGACGCGCACGATCTTCTGGACCGGTTCGATGCCGGCGGACATGAGCGCTGCTGCATTGATCGCTCCGAATGTCGATGGCGTATGATCGCGCCGGCTGCCTTGCACAGAGGTGAAGAAATACTCACTAACCGCTGCCAGGAGGCCCGGGTCGATCGCCACGAAGCGTTCGAAATCCGCGGTACGGTCCCCTCCCACGTTCTCCTCGAACGCGAAGTTGTCGCCCACAGCACGGCGGGAGGCCCGTCGCTCGGCCCGGAGCGCCACCACTTGATCTGTGTATTCGGAACGGGTGAAACGCATCACGCAATACAATTCCCGCTGATTTCGGTTGTAGCATTACCGCCCGGTGCGACGGTGTCAAAAACGCCCTGCCCGGGGCGGGGCGGGCAACCGCCGGACATCGCCACAGGGGAGCCACCGCTAGCCCCCAATCTGCGCCAGCGCCGCGATGATCGGGGCCGGCGAGAGGCGGACCAGACCGGCATAGGGCATGCTCATCTGCAGGATCAGGAAGATGGCGCTGGCCACCGAAAGCCCGCCCACGACCAGCGCCGTCGTGACGGTCGCGTTCAGCCGCGTGAACAGGCCGAAGCCGAGGAACAGCACGGCGATCCAGAACACCAGAATGGTCAGCAACGGCCAGCTCAGCGCGTTGCCGACCTGCTGCAGCATCAGCAGCCGCGCCGAACCGATGGCGGAAGCGACCGTAACGGCTTCACTCTGCAATTGCCGCTGCCGCTCGGTCTGCGGTGAAAGGGCACGCGCCAGGCGAGCCAGCGAGGCGACCTGGGCTGCCGCCCCGGCGCCGATGCTGATGGCCGGTCCGCCGCCCTCCGGCCAGGCGTTTCGGTAGGCCTGTTCCACCCCCTGGCGCAGCCGGGCCCGCACATCCCTGGTTTCGGGGCCGTATTCCGCCAGCGCGTCGTCGAGCCGGACGATGTTCACGCACTGCGTCTGCAACTCGGCGCTCTGGGTGTCATAGAAGCTCTTCGAGGAGGCGATCAGCAGGCCGAGCACCAGGGCGGACATGGTGGCCACCAGGCCCAGCACCAGCTTTATCACGTCACGGGAGTCGCCGCTCAGATGGTCCTTGGGCAGGCGCGGACCCAGCGTCGCGCCGAACAGGGCGGCGCCGACGGCAACGGCGAATACCGCGCCGGGAACCACGACGTTGTTCAACACGCGGCACCTGTGCGGCGTCGATCGGACCGGTTTCGTCCCATGGCGAAACTCCCCGGCGGACGAGTCTGACGATTGGGCGCGCCGGGCGGCGAGTCAAGCCGGTGCAGGGTCGAACCCAGGGCCGCCGCCGAAAAAGCAACGACGCGGCGCGACAAACGGGCGAGTAATCCCATATGCGCTGGCGACCCCGCGCACGGCGCGCGGGAAGCGGAAAGAAGCCGGGCGCATGATCATCGTCCACCACCTCAATGATTCGCGCTCGCAGCGCATCCTCTGGCTGCTGGAGGAACTTGGCCTGGAGTACCGCGTCGAAAAATACCTGCGCGACCCGGCGACCCTGCGCGCGCCGGCCGGGCTGCACACGCTGCACCCGCTCGGCAAACTGCCGGTCATCGTCGATGGCGACCTGGCGCTGGCGGAATCCGGGGCGATCGTCGATTACATCCTGGAACGCTACGGCCAGGGCCGACTGGTGCCGCCAGCCGGCACGCCGGAGCGGCTGCGCTACCTGTACTGGGTGCATTACGCCGAGGGCTCGGCGATGACGCCGCTGCTGGTCAAGCTGATCTTCGACCGGATCGAGACTGGCCCGGTGCCGTTCTTTGTGCGCCCGGTGGTGCGCGGGCTCGCCCGCAGCGTGAAGGGCAGGTTTGCCCAGCCGGAAATCGACCGCCATCTCGATTTCCTGGAATCCGAACTCGGGCGCAGCACCTGGTTCGCCGGCGAGGAATTGACCGGCGCCGATATTCTACTGAGCTTCCCGCTGCAGATCGCGGCGGCGTATGCTGGGCTTGATGCCGGCCGGCCGCGCCTGACCGCCTTCCTGCAGCGGGTGGCGGCACGGCCGGCCTGGCAGCGCGGGGTGGAGCGCGGCGGAGCCTACCGGCTCTGACCCATCCAATGATAACGGTAATAGACTTGCAATAGGCTGCCTTGCGGAGTGTGATTTCCGCGGGGGAAGTGACATGCGAGTTTCGACACATCGCGCGCTGCCGGACATCGGTCCGGCATGACGCAGCCGGCGCAACCTTCCGCCAACGCGCCCGGCCCGAGGGATGGCGCCGGCAAGCCGCTGGTGCTGGTGGTGGACGACCGCAAGGACGTCGCCACCACGTTGGCCGCCATGTGCCGGGCCCTCGGCTTCCGCGCCGTGGCCGCCAGCGACGGCGAGCCGATCCGCGTTCTGCTGGACCGGGTCCGCCCGGACTGCCTGATCCTCGATATCATGATGCCCGATGAGGACGGCTACGAGGCGCTGAAGGAAGTCGCGGCCTTCGATCCGCGCATCGCCGTGCTGCTGGTGACGGGCCATGGCGAGACCTGGCTGCGTATGGGCGTGACGCTCGGGCGGGCGCAAGGGTTGCAGCTCGTGCTGGCCGCCGCCAAGCCGGTTCGTACCGACGACATCCGCCAGTTCCTCGCCATCGTCACGACCCACCGGGACGCGGGCGGGAACGATCCAGTCTGAGAAAAGGCGGGCCTGACGGGAGCGGTGCGCGTCGATCCGGTCGGGTCACGTGTCGTCGGTAACCGCGGCGCCGCCCTCACACACCAGCACATAACCGGCGCCGCGCACGGAATGGATCAGCCGCTGCGCCGGGTCGTCGTCGACCAGCTTGCGGCGCAGGCTGAAGATCAGCTGATCGATGCTGCGCTCGTCGCGCCGCAAGGGGCGCCGTAGCGCGGCGGTGGACAGCAGCTCGCGCGACACCGGCTCGCCGGCCGCCTCCAGCAGGGCCTGCAGGGCGGCGAACTCAGCCGCGGTCAGTGCCACCGGGCGATCGGACCCATCGACCACCGAACGCCGCTGCAGGTCCACCTTGAACGGCCCGACACGGTACACCGGCAGCGGCCGCGTCTCCCGGGCCAGGGCGCGGCCCTGGATGCGCCGGTGTACTGCGCGGATGCGGGCCACCATCTCGCGCAGCTGGACCGGTTTGGCGATGTAGTCGTCCGCCCCCAGTTCCAGGCCGACCACCCGCTCGGTCTCCTCGCCGCGGCCGGAGACGACGATGATACCGCAATCCTGCCCCTGCCAGAGCCAGCCGATCAGCGACACGCCGCTGGTGTCGGGCAGTTCCAGATCGACCAGCACGATATCGGGAATGAAACTTTTCTTCAGCGCGATGCCGTCCGCCCCGGTCGGCGCCCAGGCAGTCCGCATGCCGGAGCGCTCCAGAAACGTCTGGATGGTTTCCGCCACCTCGGCATCGTCCTCGATGAGGAGCACTCGGGGCATGGAAAGCGGGGCTGGCTCGCCGGTCATCGTGTCCCAAAAAACGTATATGATCGCCGCCCGGCATGCCATCGCTGCATGAGGCCGGCTTATTCTCGCGCTCCCGTGAAGCGGATGCACCCCCGCATTTTCCCATATCGCCTTAAAGTGATTGACAATTGGTATTATGTGTCTTGCAACGTGGAGTTGATAGTTCTGTCGCCAGACTCGAGTTTGGGTGGCATTTTTCCGCCTCCTTACAGCCTGGCCGCGAGTGGACGGGATGAATGTCGGTGGACGCGGGACGAAGATGTTCGAAGATGTAAGGAAATGGCCGTTGGATGCGCTGTCCCCGCCCCCGGGCCGACGCCTTGCGGTCCGCCCGGCTGAGCATGCCGCCGATCAAAACCTCGTGACAACGCGACCGATATGACCCAGAGCCCGCCCAACCGGCGCCGCCTGCCGGATCGCCTCCTGGCCGTGGCCCTGGCGCTGCTGATCGCGGCGGGGATCGGCCAGCTTGTGCTCGACCGGGAGCGCGGCTTCGCGGCGGCCGGGCGGACCGTGGCGGTGCTGGCCCTGGTGGTGGGGCTGCTGGTGACCGGCTGGCGGCTGCAGGCGGCCGAGTCCCGCCGCGCCCGCCGCCTGACGCAACTCGCCAGCGCCACGGCGCCGCTGTTGCGGCTACGCGACGTCAACGAGATCGTCGCCCGTGCCGAGGCGATCGGACGGACGCTGCTGGCCTGCGACCACATCGAGGTGACGCTGGACCAGCCTACGCCGGCGCCGCCGGACGGCGCCTGCCGGCACGGTATCGACCTGCTGGGGGCCGGCGGCGGGCGGCTGGGGCGGATCACCGTGACGCGCAGCACCGTCCTCAACGCGGAGGAGACCCTGGTGCTGGCGCCGTTCGCCGAGGCCGTGGCGGCCGCGCTGGAGGGGGCGATCCTGCTGGCCGATACGAGGCGGACGAAATCCGAGCTGGAACTGATCCTGTCCACCATCTCGGACGGCGTGTTCGTGCTCGATCGCGCCTGGTGCATCCGCTACGCCAACCCCGCCGCCGGCCGCTACCTGCATCGCCAGCGCGCGGAAATGCTGGGCGCCAATGTGTGGGCGCTGCTGCCCGGCCTTCGCGACGGCGAGGTGAGGGAGCGGCTGGAGGCGGCGTCCGACCAAGGGCAGGTTGCCGCATTCACCAGCTTCTACCCGCCGCTGAACGCCTGGTTCGAAATGCGCGCCTATCCGTTCGCCGGCGGCCTCACCGTGTATTTCCGCGACGTGACCCTGCAACACGGCACCGAGGAAAAGCTGCACCAGGTGCAGAAGCTGGAGGCGGTCGGCCAGTTGACCGGCGGCATCGCGCACGACGTGAACAACATGCTGACGGTGATCCTGGGCAACCTGGAGCTGCTGGCGATGCGCGCGGAAGACCGGCAGAACGGCATCACCGGAACCGCTACCGGGCAGGACGGCGACGACGAGGAAAGGCTCGACCTGGAGCTGGCCGAAGCGGGCCTGCGGGCCGGCGAAAGCGCCAGCCAGCTGATGCACCGGCTGCTCGCCTTCTCCTGCCACAGGCCGCTGTCGCCGCAGCCGGTGGCGCTGGCCGAGCTGCTGCAAAGCCTGCAGCCGCTGATGCGCCGCACGATCAGCCAGCAGGTCGTCCTGTGCATGCACTGGCCGGCCGGGCTGTGGCATGCGCTGGCCGACCGGGCCGAACTGGAGGGCGCGATCCTCAACCTGTCGATCAATGCGCAGGACGCCATGCCGGGCGGCGGCACCCTGACCATCGAGGCGACCAACGCATCGATCGGCGCCGACCAGGCCGCCGCGACCGGGCTCGATTGCAGCGGCGACTTCATCGTGATTTCGGTGTCCGACACCGGCACCGGCATGCCGAAGGACGTGCTGACGCGCGCCTTCGACCCGTTCTTCACCACCAAGGCGCCCGGCCGGGGCACCGGGCTCGGCCTGTCGATGGTCTACGGCTTCGCCCGCCAGTCCGGCGGCCATGTCACGATCGACAGCGAGCCCGGCCGCGGCACGACGGTGCGCCTGTACCTGCCGCGCACCCTGCCGCCGGACGCGGCCGGGCAATCGCCGGCGCGGGCCGGGGTGACCGGCGGCAGCGAGACCATCCTGCTGGTCGAGGACAACGATCTGGTGCGCGCCCATACCGAGGCGATGCTGCGCAGCCTGGGCTATGGAGTGGTGGCCGCGCCCGACGGCCCGGCGGCGGTGCGGGAGCTGGCCGAGGGGCTGCGCCCGGATTTACTTATAACCGATGTTATTCTCCCCGGCGGCCTGACCGGCCGCGACGTGGCCGAGGCGGCCCAGCGCGCCGTGCCGGGGCTGCGGGTGCTGTTCATCTCCGGCTATGCCGGCAACGTGCTGATGGAGAACGGGCGGCTGCCACCGGGAGTGGACCTGCTGGGCAAACCGTTCCGGCGCAGCGAACTGGCGGCACGCATCCGGACGCAACTGCATGCGGGGGCGGGGTGACGGAGAAGGAAGGCCAGGGCTCTGCCCTGGACCCGCCAAGGGCCGAGAGGCCCCTGGACCCCGCTCATTAAAGGGTCTTGGGGAAGAGCCCCTGGCCTTCCTTCCCCACGCCCCATGATCTTTGGTTCAGGCGGCCACGACCGCCGCGCGCCCGGCCAGGTGCCGGCGTAGCGCCATCGGCACCTGCCGGTGCGACCTGGCGCGCGGCAGCGGCAGTTCGGCGATCTCCCGGCCTGCGGGGTAAAGCGCCAAATGCTCGGCCCAGTTGTCGAAGGCCAGGCGATCGACAGTGTCCACGAAGGTTTCCGCCGGCACGCCTTCCGCCAGGATCAGCGCATGGTCGGCCAGTTCCACGTGGTAATAGGTGTACACCTTGGGCACGTTTTCCTCGCGGCGGATGCTGGTGCCGTTGACCAGGGCGCCGGCCTGGATCAGCACGTCGCCGACCAGCAGGGCGTGGTCGGGGGAGACCAGCAGGTCGCGGACCGGGAGGTTTTCGTCCAGCGCGCCGGCGGTGATGCGGATGGGCAGCACGCGCAGCGGGTCGGCAAAGACGCGCGAGACGGTCTGGCGGCCGATCCACAGGATGGGCTGCGCCTCCCCCTCGGCGGTGAGCACCAGATCGCCGATGGCCAGCGATTCCACCGCCTGCTCGCCCGCCGGCGTGCGGATGAAAGTGC
>CAIXDS010000307.1 GCA_903918195.1 uncultured Acetobacteraceae bacterium
ACGATGATGGTGGGGGCTGTGGCCAGCACCGGCGTGTTCACGGCGGTGAACGTAGCCACAGCGGCGATGGCTTACTATGTTCACGAACTGGTTTGGAATCTCTACGGTCCCTCCGAGAAGGAATCCGAATCGACAGCGGCCAGGGTCGGGTTTGAGAAGTTGCTGATGTATCGCGTGGTCAGCACGACGCGCAATCTGCTGCTCGGGTATGCCTTCACGGGAAATGCAAGCGCAACGCTCGGCTTTGCCCTCATCAACAATGCCACCGACATCGTGGTATATATCAGCAACGAATACGCGTGGTACGCGTTTGGTCCCCCGGTTGCCATCGCGCCCGATGACTCCGCCGCACCACCTCAGCCCACCGCTAGCAAGTGAACCTGCCTCCGTCTTACCCCTGGCGGGGGCGAAATCGGGACCGCGCGGCGGCGGGAGATACGGGCGACAGTCCGCGTATCCAACTCACCGCTGCCGCCGGGAAAAGACTGCTGCAAACGAATGCCATTTCCCGGCGACGTCGTTGGCCGGCAGTCCTGGGCATCGCCCTGGTCGTCTTCGTTATCGCCGTCACGCTGGCCGCCGCGGTGACAACCGGCTTGTTGCCGGCCAGCCCCAGGATCGATGAAGAAATGCGGAAAATCGCCGCGGGCATCATCTTTGCCGCCAGCTATCTTGCCCTTGCCGTCGGCAAAATTCCAGGACTCAGCATCGACCGCGCCGGCGTGGCGCTGGTAGGCGCATGCCTGATGGTCGCATCCGGAGCGTTTCCCCTCGAGGACGCCACCAAGGCGATCGACCTCGACACCGTCACGCTGCTGCTCGGGGTGATGATCGTCGTCGCCAGCCTGCGTCTGTCCGGCTTTTTCGCCCTCGCCACGGTCTGGGTGATGCAGCGCGCCGGCAGGCCGCTTTTCCTGCTGTGCGCGGTGACCGCCACGTCGGGCATTTTCTCCGCCTTCCTGGTCAACGACGCGATCTGCCTGGTGCTCGCCCCGCTGGTGCTGGACCTCACCCTGCGCATGGGCCGCAATCCGAAACCCTACCTGCTGGCGGTCGCGATGGCCTCGAACGTCGGATCGACCGCCACGATCACCGGCAACCCGCAGAACATCATGATCGGCAGCTTTTCCCGAATCCCCTATACGCATTTCTTCCTTACCCTCGGGCCGGTGGCGCTGGCGGGACTGGCAATCACCGTGGCCCTGGTGGCGCTGTTCCACCGCGCCGAGTTCGCCGGGCGCGGCCAGATAACGGCGGTGAAGCCGCACATTCGTGTCAATCGCGTACTTGTGCTGCGTGCGTTGCTGGCGAGTGCGGCGATGGTCGGTCTGTTCTTCGCGGGCGAGACGCCCGCGAAGGCGGCCATCGTTATCGGCGGCCTGCTGCTGCTGACACGCCGGGTGAAAAGCGAACGCGTTTATGCCGAGATCGACTGGTCGCTGTTGCTGATGTTTGCCGGATTGTTCATCATTGTCGCCGGCGCACAACGCGCGCTGCTGACCCCCGACCTGGTCGCCGCGGTGGGCCGCCTTCACCTCGATCAGGTTGTCATCCTCAGCGCGGTGACGGCGGCACTGTCGAACCTGGTCAGCAACGTGCCGGCGGTGTTGATGATGAAGCCGTTCGTCGATTCGCTGGCTGATCACGACACCGCCTGGCTGACCATTGCCATGGCGTCCACGTTGGCCGGCAATTTCACCATCCTCGGGTCGATCGCCAACCTGATCGTGGTGCAGAAAGCCGCCACGCGCGGTGTGGACATCAGCTTCTGGGACTACTTCCGGGTGGGCGCACCACTGACCGTCATCACGCTCGTGATCGGCACGTACTGGATGTGGCTTTGACGCCTTACCTTTACCCACATCCTAGATTCAGCGCGAGATTGAACCCGAAGAGGATGAAGCTGAAGACCTGCAAGCCGCGCGAGAGGGTCTGCCAGCCCGGTTCACCATCGCCCTTGCGATCAAGGAAGCCGCCAAACGTCGCG
>CAIXDS010000308.1 GCA_903918195.1 uncultured Acetobacteraceae bacterium
CAACAGCCTCCGTGCACGCGGATGCCGCGTGAAACCAGGGTGCGGCAAGCACGACGATCAAAGGTGGCATTGCAGTCAATCCGCGGGATCGCCCGTAACATCTTGAAATCACGACTCGAAAAATGAGGGGATGGTTGAGGTTCGGCTCTCCTGGTCTTACTTTGTCATAGACGCGTTATGCGGATCGATTTGCTTTGGTGGTATGGCAGAGCCCGCCGCCCGGCAACCAACAGCATGGCCGACATCGCCATGATGATGGGAGGGGGCTCCGCCATGCGCCCGTCCATCGCGCAGACGCAGCGGCGGAAGCTCGTATTCGCCCATCGGCTTGCATGCCCCGCCGGCATTCCGGCAGAGCGGAGCCACCGCAGGCCCATGCTGGAACAAAATGTTACCGGGGACGTGCCGGCAGGGTTGCGCATAGCCACACTCTAACATGGTCGCCCCCGCCCGTACAGGCAGCGACCCGCCACCTCAGCGGTGCCTCGCTTGTCAGTACGAAAGGATCAGTGGGACCGCCCGATCACGCCAACCAACGCATGGGCGATCCGATCGATCGGGCATGTGGTCGGGACGCACCGACACGCACATGGCAGTAACGAAATGCAATCACAGCCTGATTTCGTCGCCAAGCTGCGGGTGTCGGTCGGGTCCGGCCGTTTCGACAAGAAGTTTCGTCACCAAAATGCACCGACCTCAGGTGCCTATCCTCGCAGCCCCCGCTTCCCGCCGCCGCTCTTGCCGCGGTGGATTCCGGTCTTGTCAGGCCACGACCGCCCGACAGTCCACTCGCGAAGATGGACCGTCCATCGGCATGCATGTGCGCGGCGAGATCCGTGTTTCGTCGGGGCGGATTAAGGAATTTCCAGCCAACGGGCTGTGAACGAAGACGTTGTTCACGACCGACGAGTCTGTCATGCACGAAGAAGTTAACCCTGCGTGCCGATCGCGCACGGGCTTGCAACCCAATTGCCGGGTCTGGCGTTTGGTGTGCCGGTTCGTACGCTCGAAGCGGAAGGCAGGCTTGCCAGATGGGTATGGCGGCTGCATGCTTTCGATGCGGCGTCAACTATCGGCCCCGTGCGAAGACAGCAGCGAGCCCAACCTCCATGGTGACACGCCGTTCTGCATTCAAGGTTGCTGCCCGAATGGTCGCTGCATCCGCCCTGTGGACCCCGCCGGCCCGGGTTGCCGACAGTGTGCTCAAGGTCGGAATCGGTCTCCCGTTCACTGGCAGCGATGCCGCTGCGGCCCCCCGCATTGGGCATGGCGGTATGGTTGCCTTCGAGGATACGAATGCGTCACATTCGGTAAATGGTACCACCGCCATATGGCAAGGAGAGGGGCGTTTTCGGCCGGTGACACACAGTGACGCGCTGATGGAACCCGTTTCATATGCTTTATGTCTGGCACAATGGCAGCGCCGCTCAGGTCGGCTGCCCCAGGTAAGCCGCGCCACGCTTCGCGTGGCTGGTTGCTGTTCGGAAAGGTCCGATGTCCCTGCTCAGCCGTCTTAGGCTCCGTACCAAACTCTTTCTGCTCATCGTCCTGTCCGCCCTCGCGGTTGGCGCCGTGACTGCGACCAGCGTCTCAATGCTGTATCGGCGCATGGTTGAAGATCGGATCGACAAGCTGCGTGCCGTGGTCCAGTCGGCCATCAGCATCGCCCAGGCGTTACAGAGCGAGGTGACATCGAACCGGCTCACAGAGGAGCAGGCGGTGGCTCACCTGCGCACCGACATCCATGCCATTCGTTTCGATAGCGGCTCAGGCTATATTTTCGTGTGGCGGGGCGAAACGAGGCTTGTGCATGGCGCCGATCCCAGGCTGGATGGCACCACCTCCTCCACCCGGGATTCCAGCGGCCGGCTGCTGACCGATCTTGTCCGCGAGGCGTTGCAGGATCACGACGAGGCCGTCGTCAGCTACCTTTTTCCCAAAATGGGGCAGACCTTACCGCAGCCAAAGATCGCCTATGTTGCAAAGTTCCAGCCCTGGCAGGCGGTGTTTTTTGCTGCCGTTTATATCGACGACCTCGATGCGCCGTTCCGGGACTTGCTGCTTCGCCTGGGCGGTATCGGCGCCGGTGCCATGGCGATCATGCTGCTGGCCGTCTGGCTGGTCGACCGCGACATCGTCGCCTCGGTCGAGCGGCTGCGCGCGACCATGCTCCGGCTCTCTGGCGGCAATCTCTCGGGCGACATCCCCGACATCAGGCGGCGCGACGAGGTCGGCAGCATGGCCGCCACGCTGCGGATATTCCAGGAGCGTCTGGCCGAGGCCGAGCGCATCATTTCCGCCAAGGAGAACGCGCTGGCGGTATTGGACGCCGCCTTGCAAATTTCGATCATCGCCGCCGACACCCAAGGCCGCGTGCTGCTGTTCAATCGTGGCGCCGAGACCCTGCTGGGCTATAGCGCCGAGGAAGCGTTGGGCCGCCATATCCTGCTGGACTTTCATCTGACCGAGGAGGTCGAGGCGCGCGCCGCCGAATTGTCGGCCGAGTTGGGCGACCCCGTTCGGGCCTGCGAGTTGTTCGCCCCGTATGTCGAGCAGGGTCTTGTCGCCCCGCGGGATTGGACGTACCGCCGCAAGGACGGCAGCCGGGTTCCGGTCAGCGTGTCGGTGACGCCGTTGAAAAGCCGGGATGGCGGCCTTGCCGGCTATCTTGCGACGGCCATGGACATCACCGAGAGGAACCGGGCCGAGGAAGTGATCCATAATGCCAAGCTGGCGGCCGAAAGCGCCAACCAGGCGAAGAGCAACTTCCTTGCCAACATGAGCCACGAGTTGCGGACGCCACTGAATGCCATCATCGGCTACAGCGAGATGCTGCAGGAGGAGGTGAATGATCTGGGCCATGAAGGTTTGATCCCAGATCTGCGCAGGATCAATTCCGCCGGCCAACACCTGCTGGCCCTGATCAATGATGTCCTCGATATTTCCAAGATCGAGGCAGGCAAGATGGATCTGTTCCTCGAAACCTTCGATGTCGCCCAGATGGTTTCGGACGTGGCGGAAACCATTTGTCCGCTGATCGACAAGAACAACAACGCCCTGGTGGTCACCTGTCCCGCCGACATCGGGTCGATGCATGCCGACCTAACCAAGGTGCGGCAGACCCTGTTCAATCTGCTGAGCAACGCCAGCAAATTTACCGAGAAAGGCACGATTACCCTGACCGTAAGCCGCGACGGCAGCGAAATCATGTTCGCCGTGGCGGATACCGGGATTGGCATGACGCCGGAACAGCTCGGCAAGCTGTTTCAGGCGTTCCAGCAGGCCGACGTTTCGACCACCCGCAGGTTCGGTGGCACTGGTCTCGGACTGGCCATCAGCCGCGCCTTCTGCCGCATGATGGGCGGCGACATCACCGTCGCAAG
Organism: uncultured Acetobacteraceae bacterium; assembly: GCA_903918195.1. GTDB lineage: Bacteria > Pseudomonadota > Alphaproteobacteria > Acetobacterales > Acetobacteraceae > Rhodovastum. Next base: position 3,384 of record CAIXDS010000308.1, read on the forward strand.
CGAAGCCAGGGTGGGAACCACTTTCACCGTTCGCCTGCCGGCCACCGTGACCGATCCCAAAACGACGGCCCAGTCTCTACAGGAGCCGGAATCGGCCGTCGAGATGCCGCGGGTGCTGGTGATCGACGACGACGCGGTCGCTCGCGACCTGCTGGGGCGGTTGCTGATCGAGAACGGATTTGTGCCGCGCTTTGCTTCCGACGGGTCGATGGGGATCGAGATGGCGCGGAGGCTGAAGCCGGCGGCGATAACGCTGGATGTGATGATGCCGGGATTTGATGGCTGGTCGGTGCTCACGGCCCTGAAAGCTGATTCCGACCTCGCGGCGATCCCGGTGATCATGGTCTCGGTGGTGGATAACCAAGCCTTGGGATACGCGCTGGGCGCCCAGCAATTCATATCCAAGCCGATCGATCCCGACCAGCTTGCCGGCATCCTGGCGCGTTTCAAATCCAGCGGCCCGGTCGAGCGGATACTGGTGGTCGAGGATGACCCCACCAACCGCGGGATGCTGCGTCGTATGCTGGTCAAGCAAGGATGGTCAGTATCCGAGGCCGCCAACGGGCGGATCGGTTTGGAACGGGTCGCTGAGGCCATCCCCGATCTGATCCTGCTCGACCTGATGATGCACGACATGGATGGCTTCGAGTTTGCCGCCGAACTCCGCCGCCATCCGGAATGGCAGGGCATTCCCATTGTCGTGCTGACCGCCAAGGACATCACGCAGGAGGATCGCGACCGCTTGGCCGCCTGCGCCCAAAAGGTGCTGCAGAAGGGCTTGATCGACAAAGATACATTGGTGTCCGAACTGAAACGCTTGCTGCCGGCGTGACGATACAGACTCGGCGGGCGAGACATGTCCGGATGCATCCGGCTCAACTGGTGAACCCACTCTTTGAGCCGCACTGAAATTGCGGCGCCCCGGGCCATTCAGGTCGACCCGGGCGCATATTTATGGCTGGCTTGCTATTGCGGTCGCGACGCCGGACCGAGTGGCAGCGTCACGGTCACCATGTCGTCCTCGGGGTCCGTCCGGCTGCTGAAGCCAAGCCGGGCGCACAGCCCGCGCATGGGCTGGTTGTCACGCCGGACCAGGCCGACGATCCTGGCGCATTCCTGGGAGCGGCAGTACCTGATGATCTTCATCATCATCGCTTTCCCAAGGCCGGTTCCCTTGAGGTTGGATCGCAGAATGATGGAGTATTCGGCCTCTGACCGGTCGCTGGACGCCAGGGCATCCACCACGCCAAGCATCTCATGCCGCCCGCCTTCTCCGGCCGAAATAGCAACAAAGCTCATGTCGCGATCGTAATCGATCAGCACCAGTTTGGCGAGGAGATCGCGGGGAATGCTGTTCGCGTCGCCGCCGAACCGGCTACAGAAACGCAGGAACAGGTCGCCCGGGGTAACCTGGGCCAGCATCTCGGCATAGGCGCCGTCGTCCTCGGGCCGCAGCGGCCGCAGCAGAACCGGGCGTCCATTCGTGAGGGTAATTTGTTCCTCGAAGTGCTGTGGATAGGGTCGGATGGCCAGATGCAGCCTGCCGAACTCCTGGGCCGCGACGCGCAGGCGTGCGTCATGCAGGACGATGCTTCCGTGCACGATACGCAGCGAGGGAACGTACAGCGCCACCAGCTCCGGCAAGACCACGACGAGATCGCTCAATTGGACCAGCAGATCCTGCAGCGCACGCACCGGCACGGCGAGCCCGGTGGATGCGCGCAGGGTTTGCAGAATCTCGCTGACCGTATCTTCACATAGCGCCAGGTTGAGCGGCGGCAGCAGGACCGACCGGCGGCCCACGCAGCTCAGCACAATCACCCGGCCGAAAGCCGGGTCGTTCGCGATGGCAAGCGACAGGGGCACGAACTGCATGCCGGCGGGAACCTGCTGAACCACCAGGGCAGGCGCGGTTTCGAGCGCCCGGATGGCCGCCGGGACGTCCTCGATGCGGTCAACCCGCTCACGGAGCATCGCCGCTTCATCAACGATCACGGTCGGAGCCACAGCCCGAAGCTCGACCGGGAAGCCGAGCTCTCGCGCCGCTGCCTCCGCCGCGGGGACACCTGCCGCAACCCGGGTTGCAAGGGTCGCGAACCCATGCGCCCTGAGGATCGTCAGGCTCTCTTCCTCATTGAGAAGCGGGCGGTCGTCGATGATCGCACGAACGACGCTGCCGTACGCGCCCAACATCTCCGGCGTTTCTGCCTCGTCGCTCAGTCGCGGCGTCTCGGTGGGGTCACCGGTGCTTGCCCGTCCGCCGCGCCGTTCCGAGGGCAACTCCATGAGCGCCCGCTGGTTTACCCGATACTTGACCATGTGCAGGAAAGCACGCGTGGCCTTCTCGGGCGAATCGTACACCGGAACCGAGGCTGCGCCGAAGACGGCGCGAATATCCGCGTCATCCCGGCTCATCCAGCAGGCGATCAGAGGGCGTGGAGATTTCTTTGCCACGCTGGCAACGGCGTGCGCGACAGCCGCCGGCGACACGCGGAGCGACGGCGCGTGGATCGCCAGCACGGCCGGCCCGAGCGGGTCGGCGAAAAGGGCTTCGAGCGCCTGGACATAGCGTTCCGCGTCGGCGTCGTTGCCGAGATCGAGCGGGTTGCCGATATCCAGCCGCGGCGGAAGACTCCTGGTGAGGGCGCGGAGGGTGTCGGGGTGCAGGACGGCGAGAGTCCGGTCGGCCAGCAACGATGCCGCCGCGTGCAGGCCGAGGCCGCCGCCATTGCCGAGAACGGCAAGCTTGTCGCACGAATGGCGCTTGCCATAGCCGAGACTCTCGACGGCATCGAACAACTCACCAATATCCCCGACCCGCAACACGCCTGAGCGGCGGAACGCGGCGGCGTAGACAGAATCGGGCGAGACACAAGGAACAAATTCCGCGGGCGGGGCGGCCAGGTCCCTCGGTCTGATGGCGATCACCGGCTTGATCCGGGCCAAAGCCCGAGCCGCCGACAGAAAGAACTGAGCATCGCGCACCGAGCGCACATGCAGCAGCACGGCGCGGGTGCGCATGTCGCCGGCGAGGTAGTCGAGCAGGTCGCCGAGTTCCAGGTCGCAGCCGTCGCCGGTGCTCACCACGTGGGAGAAGCCGACGCCATGCCGTTTCGCCCAGTCGACCACGCTCACCGCCACCGATCCCGATTGCGAGACCAGCGCGAGATTGCCGGGCGCGGGCCAGGCCGGAATCAGGCTCGCGTTCAGCCCCAGGGCAGGGGCCTGCACGCCGAGCGATCCTGGCCCGAGCACCCTCAGGCCATGGGCACGCCCGGCTTCGGCCAGCGCGGCCTTGAAGCGGGTGCCGGGCTGCTTGCCATCCGGGTCGGCGGTCACGACCACGGCCGCGTTGGTGCCCCTGGCCGACCAACTCGGGCGTCTTGTCGGGCGGCGTGCACAGCACCGCGAGGTCGGGGACAAGGGGCAGGGCGTCGATGCTGGGGTAGCACAGGATGCGGTGTGCGCAAGCGTGGCGCGGATGGACCGGCAGGACGGGGCCCATGAAGTTGCCGCCATGCAGGTTGGCCATGAGGTGATGGCCGAGTGCACCGCTGCGCGCGGAGGCCCCGATCACGGCCACCGATCGCGGGCAGAACAGTGCCTGGATCGCTTTCATGCTGGGCCGCCGTTCAAGGGAATGGCTTTGCTGAGCAGCACCCGATTGCGCTCTCCGTCCCGCCGGTACTCCAGTGTGTCGGCAATCGTCCTGGCAAGCAAAAGGCCCAACCCGCCGATCCCGCGCTCCTCCAACGGAGCGTTGATGTCTGGAAAGGTATGGCCAAGCGGATCGAAAGGACGGCCGTCATCGCTGATTTCCGCCACAACCTTGCCATTCGCCAGAGCGACGTGGAGCTGCAGCTCATGGACGGAGCCGTCGTCCCAGGCGTAGGAAATGACATTGGAGGCGAGCTCGTGGAGCACCACTTCCAGCGAGTCGGCAACCGTTTTCGGCAGGCGGTTGTTGGTACAGAACGCCTGCAGGCATTGCGCCATGATATCGAGCTGCTCGATGCGGTTGACGAGCGTGAGCGTGAACTCCTGGTCCATCGCAGGTGCCCCGGCTCACGTGCCCATATAGCGGATGGCAACGCAGGTGATATCGTCGGCCTGCGGCGCTCCGCTTTCGAAGGTCTTGACCGCCGCCAGGACGGCCTCGGTTGCGCCGCGGACGGGGAGATGTCCGAACTCCTCCAGTACCGCGTGCAGCCGTCGGTCGGAGAACTCGGCGCCTTCGCGGTCGAACGCTTCAACCACGCCGTCGGTGTGGATGAAAAGAAGATCGCCCGGATCGAGCTGAACGCAGCCTTCGCTATAGTCGTTCTCCGCATGCATGCCGAGCAGCATGCCGCCGGTTCCGGGAAGCCAGGTCACGCCACCGCCCGCCTTGACGAGGGCCGGATAATTGTGGCCGCCATTGGCATATCGGAACTCGCCCGTGCCGGTGTCAAGAATCCCGAAGAACACGGTCACGAACATGCCTTGCTCGTTCCTCTCGGCGAGCAGCGCATTGAGACGGGCCAGGCACGCCCCCGGCGAGGTGCTGAGGGGGGCGATCGCACGCAGATGGGTATGGGCGATCGCCATGAAAAGCGCCGCTGGCACGCCCTTGCCGGAAACATCGGCCACGGCGATGCCGATGTGGTGTTCATCGACGGCAATGAAGTCGAAGAAGTCGCCACCGACTTCGCGGGCCGGCAACATGAGCGCATGGCCGGACACGGTCGGTCGGGTCGGAAAATGCCTCGGCAGGATCGAGCTTTGGATGTCGCGGGCAAGATCGAGCTCACGTGCGATGCGTGCACGGAATGCGTTCTCCAGATCGCGTAGCCGCTTTTTCTCCAATGCCGCATTGATGCGAGCCCGCAACAACACCGGATTGAACGGCTTCGGCATGTAATCCTCGGCGCCGGCTTCGATGCACCGCACCACGCTGTTGATCTCGTCCAGCGCAGAAATCATGATGACCGGCGTGGCCGCAATGGCATCGGTGCCTTTGATCGCGCTCAGCACCTCGTAGCCGTTCTTGCCCGGCATCATCATGTCGAGCAGCACCAGATCGAACGGCCGGCTATGCGCCATGTCGAGGGCGGCGCACCCGTCCGCAACCGCCGTCACCTGATGGCCATCCCGCTCCAGGCGCCGCGTCAAGAGGTCGCGGTTGCGCTCGTTGTCGTCAGCCACGAGAATGCGACCTGTCAGCAGAGAGGCGGCCCCGCCGACCGGCCGCGACCCGATCGTGCGTTCGATGTCGGCGAGCAGGTGCGAGGCGGTTTCCAAATGCGAGATTTCAACCGCCGGTTGTTCGCCCTGGCAGGTGCCTTTGTGCGGTCCGCCCGAGAGCAGGGTGTCGATGCTGGCGAGCAGGTCGTCGGCGGCATGCAGCAGCAGGCGCAGATCGGGTACGAGGTCCACGACGCCGTCCGCTTCGGCGTCCTCCAGCAGCATTTCGCCGTATCCCTTGATGGCATTGATCGGCGTCCGCAGGTCGTGCTTCAGATTGGCGCTGAATGTTTCAACTGCGGCGCCGGCGCGCGCGGCGAGGGCGGCGGGGTCCATCACGTTGTTGACGAGAACAAGCAACTGCGCTGCGGCTGCGTGGATGCGTTCAAGGTCCGCCAGCTTGCAATCCGCGCCGTGCCGGCGGGCCGTCGTCAGCAGGCTTTCGGCGGTGCTGAGCACCAATTCAACCGGCAGGCATACTTCCTCGCGGAGATGGGCCAGCAACGCCTGCTTCGTGCGGGCAGCCTGCGGATCGGTCATGGCCGGATGAGGAGTTTATCGATCTTTTCGAGCAGCCTCGTCAGTTCGACGGGCTTCGTATCGTAATCATCACAACCGGCCGCGAGCGCCTTTTCACGATCCTGTGCCATTGCATGGGCCGTGAGCGCGATCACCGGAATGCTGGCGAGGTCGGGGTCCTGCTTGAGCCTGCGCGTTGCGTCCCAGCCGCTGATCACCGGCAGGCTCATGTCCATGAGGATCAGGTCGGGGCGGTGCCGGGCCACCATGGCGAGCCCCTCCTCGCCGTCGACGGCGATTGCGACCTCATGGCCTTTGCGCTGCAAGCGGCGGGTCAGCATGTCCCGGTTCATCTCGTTGTCTTCCACGAGCAATATCCTCGCCATAGCCACCTCTCGACCGCAGCCGACAAAGCCATTCCGGCGAAAAGTACTTGCGTTCGGTCCGAAACGCAACTAACCCGCTACCGCGATGGTTGCAAACATGTACGTCGCATACTACGCCCGTCGCACACCATAGGGGGGAGGCCGGGGAGGAGGCGCATGGTTGACGCTCCGAGGACCCCGAATCAAATTCGCGATGGATGGCGGACCGAAGACGGAACGGTCCGCGTGGTGTCGCCGTGCCCCGCCGAGCTGTCGGCCCACGACCGCGGGATACCGGCCGTAATGGGCGCGAATCCTTGGATTTCATCGGGTGGATCGCAAGCGCTGGGCCTGGTCCGCCGGCAGGGTGCCGGAGGGGCGGGCTCGACAGGGGTGCCGGGTTGGCAGCGTTCGTGGGGTGGCCGTTGCCGGGTTGAGGGTCAACCGGCAAACTGGAGTCGCGTGCCCATTCCCAAAGAAGACGAGTACAACACATGAATATCGTCCTTGACGAGATCCGCGCTGGTGAAGCCGTGGTGCTGGAGGTGACGGGTCGCATCGACAGCGTGACTGCGGATGCCTTCGACGAGAGAATTGCACGTTTGCTCGCCAGCGAACCGAAGCTATTTGTGCTTGATTTTGCCAATGTTGCGTTCCTGAGCAGCGCTGGTATTCGCGTGCTTATGCTGGCGGCGAAGAAGACCAGGGCGAGCGGTGTTCGGCTCGCGCTTTGCTCGTTGCCGGGCAACATTAACCAGATCTTCGTTATCAGTGGGATCGTACCGATCTTCTCCATCTTTCCGGACCGGGCCAGCGCCGTATCGTCTTCGTCATGAGTGCGGTCCACCAGCGTGCAAGAGCACGGTCCGCTTCCGGCAGGCCCAATGGTCCTCCAGACCGGGCTGCAGCAGATTTTGCGATAAATTTTGCGATAGATTTTGCCATCGGTAGGGTCCGCCCGACATGCTGATCAACGAACAATGGCAGGAGGTGCCGGGAGCGGCCGGCCTGCAGGTGTTTCCCATCCTCACGCGGGGCATCACGACATCGAATGCCCTGGTGATCGTCGCCGAAGATGCCGTACTTGTGATCGATCCGGGGGGAACCGCCGAGCAGGGCCGCAAGCTCGCAGGCCTGCTTGCGGAATGTGCGGGTGACCGCCGGGTGACGGCCCTTCTGACGCATGGGCACCGCGATCATTTTGCGGCCCTTGACGAGATCGAGCGGCCGGTCACTTTGATCGCGCACGGTGCCGCGGCCGTGGCCCTGGAAACAGGCGATCAGATCTCGACGTTGGCGGAATTCAACGGCGGAAGCTTCCGGCCGCGGTTGCTGGATGTGGGATTATTTCAGACCGATCGGTTTCCGGTCGTGCCCCCTCTCGTGACCGCAGGCGGCGATCATTGGCCGCGTCACCTGCTTCCCGTTGGCGGCCATGTCGTTGAGGTCCTGGCCGCTCCGGGTCATTCCCCATGCAGCGTGGTGATCCGGGTGGGCGACCTGTTGCTGCTTGGCGACCTTCCTTTCGCCGCGAACCCGGGAGTGGTCGGGGTTGCCGGTTGGAACAAAGCCGACCTGACCGCATCGACCCGCCGCCTCCAGTGGCTGTTGGCGACCGAGCCGCACTTGATTTGTCTCTCTGGTCATGGAGCCACCGCGGTGACTACGCACGTCGCGGCGCGGCAGCTGGAGGGCTTGCTGGCCGAAATCGGCCGGCTGGACCGGGTGGCCGTCCTGGATGGCGCGCGGGTCGCCGAGCTGCAAGACTTTGCGGCCGAACTGCTGGCGGAGGTCTGCCGGCTGTTCACCGTGCTCGCGGCGCGGCAGGCGATGGTATCGTTTTACCTTGAGGATCTGGAGGAACAGGACCAGGCTGATCGGGTGCAGGGTGCGATCGATTCCGTTGCCGTCGAGCGCATTCTTGACGATGTCGCAAGCGGCTATCGGGATTTCAACGCCGGACGGCAGGTCGATCTGTTGCACCTGATGAAGGCCGCATCCCGCATGCGGCAGGTCGCCCACCTGATCGGCAAGTCTAACGGCCAGCCCGGGATCTCCGTGCGCCTGGCCGGGCGGGTTGAACGCCTTCTGGCCGGCTTTGCCAAAGCCATGGTCGGGCTGATGCCAAACGGTGATTGGGAAGAATTCGACGTCGGCGCGCTCGTGACTGAGGTGGCCGCGCAGCATCATGACGACGGTTTGCACGATGACGAACTCAATGACGCTTTGGAAGACAAGACCCGGTTCGCTGCTGCTTTGGCGAACCGACTGGCCGGCAGAGCACCCATGGTCGGCTTGCAGATAGCGTGCGCATTCGATGGACCATTGGGATTTGTCGAGGGAGATCGGCAGCTTTTGGCGGATGCCCTGACAACGGTGATCGAACTGGTCGGCAGTGCGAGTACCGAACACCGCGTGAGTATCGTCGCGCGGAAAGGGGATGAACGGGTGATCATTGCGGTGCACGGCTACGGGTTGGAGGTTGCGCAAGCCCTTGACCCCCACACGATCGATCTCTGGGCTCGCCTGCTGGCGTACCAGCAAACCTCGCTGCACTGCGAACGCACAACGGTGACCATTGAGAGTGCGTTGGGAAGGGGCGGGCCCGCCAATGCGTCCGCGGGCGCGGCGTGACAGCGTTTGCAATAAGGGTATGAGCGCCGACGATCCGTTGTTGCCCGCCGGCGCCGATGCTCAGGTGGCCGCCGGAATCGCCAGCACTTCGCGCACCGCGCGCGCCAGTTCGCTGTGGGCGCTGTGGCCTTTGGCGACGATCTGCCGTGCCAACGTCTCCAGCACCTGGCGCTCGGTCGCCTTAATCTGCTTGGCGGTGACAACGATCACCGGAATGTTGCGCCAGGACGGGCGTGCGCGCAGGGCGGTGAGGAACTCGAACCCGTCCATTTCCGGCATCAGCAGATCGACCAGCACCAGCGCCGGCGGCGGATTGGCGTTCAGCCAGGTCAACGCCTCGCGCCCGTTGCTGGCGATGGCGCAACGATAGCCGAGCGAGTTCACTGTCCGCTCGGTCAGTTCCCAGCTCTGCGGTTCGTCCTCCACCGCCAGCACGACACCGCCGCGCAGGCCGCCACCCGGCGGGTTTAGCTGTTCGTTCAGCACTTTCACCAGCTCGGCGCGGTCGATCGGCTTGCCGAGCGATGCGGCCGCGCCCAGGCTGACGGCCAGCGTTCTGTCGCCGGCAATGCTGACCACGATGACCGGGATATGCCGCAGCTGCGGATCGTTCTTCAGCGCCGTCAGAACCGACCAGCCATCGACCTGCGGCATCAGAATATCAAGCGTTATGGCGTCGGGCGCCTCGTCGCGCGCCCGCGTCAGCCCCTCGGAACCGGAACTGGCGACGCTCACGCGATAGCCCTCCCGCTCGAGAGTGGCGGCGATCACCTGCTGCGCCGCCGGGTCGTCGTCAATAACGAGAATATGCGCCGCTTGCTGACCGGTCCCCGCCAGACGCACCCCCGCCTTCGCGATTCCCGCCTTCGCGATCCCCGCCTTCTCCGCGGTTAGCGCGGCGGCGCCCTGGTCGACCGGCAGCACGAGGCGGAAGACGGACCCTATTCCCGGCTGGCTGCTGACGAACACGTCCCCGCCCAGCAGCCTGGCGAAGCTGCGGGTCAGCGCCAGCCCCAGGCCGGTGCCGCCGAAGCGGCGCATGGTGGAGCCATCGGCCTGCATGAACGCCTGGAACAGCTTGCCGATCTGCGCCTCGGTCATTCCGATGCCCGTATCGGTCACGCTGAACATGATCACGCCATCCGGTTCGCGACCCACGTCGAGCGTGACCGTGCCCTTTTCGGTGAATTTGCAGGCATTGCTCAGCAGGTTCAGCAGCGACTGCTTGAGCTTGGTGGCATCCGAGCGGATCGTGCCGATATCGCCGGGGCAGTTGACGATCAGCGTATTGCCGTTGCGCGCGGCAAGCGGCTCGACCATCAGGCGGATATCCTCGACCAGCGCCGGCACTGCAACCGCCTCGATGAACAGGTCCATGCGGCCGGCCTCGATCTTGGACAGATCGAGTATATCATTGATCAGGCCGAGCAGATGCTTGCCGGCGCTCTCGATCTTGCGCAGGTCCGGCACCGAAGCCTCGTCGCCGGACTCCTCCGCGTCTTCCTGCAGCAACTGGCTGTAGCCGATGATGGCGTTCAGCGGCGTGCGCAGTTCGTGGCTCATGTTGGCCAGGAACTCGGACTTGGCCCGGCTGCCGGCCTCGGCCTGCTCCTTGGCCACCAGCAGGCGGCTGCGGTAGGCGCGCGAACGCCTGGCCATCAGCAGCGACACCCCGGCGCCCCACAGGCCCGCGCACAGTGCGGCGTAGACAATCGCGAACATGCTGAACCGCTCGGCGGGCAGCGTCGCCAGGCTGTCGAGTGGGGCCAGCACATAGGCGGTCATGCCTTCAGTCTGCAACGACTGGCGGACCATCACCGCCGGGGTCTGCGCGGCGCCGATCCGATACGGGAACAACTGTCCGGCCACGCGGACCAGCGGCACCTGGGCGATGTCGGCACGCTTGTAGGCCAATCGCCGTTCCTCGGCGGAAAAACTGAAGACCGAGGCATTCGGGAGTGCTTTCAGCAGCCAGTCCGGATCGGCTGCCAGGATCGCGACGTCGTGCCGATCGGTGACGAAGGCGCCCTTGGCCGAGACCGTGCGCTCGATACTGGGGATATTTTTCTTCACCACCGCGACGCCGAGAAAGCGGCCGTTGATCTCGATCGGCGTCGAATAGAAGATGCCCGGGATGTTGGTGGTCCGCCCCATCGCGTACTGGACACCCGGTTCACCCTTGCGTGCAGCAACGAAATACTCGCGGTCGGCGAAGTGCTCGCCGATCAGCGTATTGTTTTCGGCAAAGTTGCTGGTACCGATGCACTGTCCTGAGGAATCGACGACGAAGGCAAGATCGACGCCCAGGGTCTTGGCAATGAAGGCAAGATAGGCATTGAGGGCGGCGACGTCGTTACCCCCGCCGGAAAGCGTCTGTGTCACGACCGCCGTGTTGGCGATGACGACCGGGACGGAACGGATATAGGCAAGGGATCTCTCGAAATCGCTGACGAAGCCGGCCAGCCGCAACGCCACCTCCTGCGAGGTGCGGTTCACTTCGGATTTCGTCTCGTGGTCCTGCCACAGGCCGGTGGCCCACCACGTCGCCCCGGCGAGCAGCAGCAGCGCCGCCAAGGCTGCCGGTATAACTGCGCGAGGCAGCGCCCATTTGATGCCCGGCATCGGCTTATGGCCCGATGGTTCGGGCGCATGAGGCGTTCGGCGAACGCACCGGCGGGCAGGTGGCGAGGATATGACGACAGCGCGGGGGCATGGCGGGTAATTTAGGGGTGCTCGATCCATAATCGGTATCCGCCAGCGATGGAAGCCGCGACCTGCGCGCGCAGGGGCAGGCCGGCTCGCTTGCCATGCCAGCATGCCGACTCCATTCTGTGGCAAGCCCGGTTGCAGACTGGATTCGTCCGCGACACCCATAGGAGTTCGACCGCATGCTGACACGCCGTTCCGCATTCACGGCCGCTGCCGGCCTGGCCACCGCCTTTGCCGCCGGTCCGGCACTTGGAGCCGACAAGGTGGTGAAAGTGGGCGTTGACATGTCGTTCACCGGCGCCGATTCCACCGATGCCATCCGGATGGCAAATGGCGGCATCCTCGCCTTCGAGGAGGCGAATGCGGCCCACGAGGTGCCGGGCATCATCTTCCAGGTCGAGAAATACGACGACGGCAGCGCGACCGCCGGCCAGTACGACCCGGCCCAGGCGGCCACCAATGCCCGCAAAATGGTCTCCGACCGTGCCATCCTCGCGGCGCTTGGCCCGCAGATGTCGGGGGCCGGCAAGGCGATGTCGCCGATCCTGAGCGCCGGCAACCTCGCCACCATCACCCCCGCCTCCACCAACCCCGATATCACCGATCCGAAATTCGCCGCCCAGTACCGTCCGGCCGGCAAGGCGATCTATTTCCGCACCGTCGCGACCGACGCCTACCAGGGTCCGAATATGGCGAACTACCTGGCCCAGCCCCTGAAGGTGCGGTCGGTCTATGTTCTCGATGATTCCGGCGCCTACGGCGTCGGTCTGGCGGATGCGTTCCAGAAACAGGCTGAAAAGATCGGCCTGCGCGTGCTCGGCCGCGACCGGCTCGACCCGAAGGCGGCCGATTATGCCGCCGTGCTGACCAAGATCAAAAGCCTCGGCCCCGAGGCGCTGTACTATGGCGGCGTCAGTCAGGCCGGGGTGAAGCTGGCCAAGCAGAGCTACGAGATTATCCCCAATGTCATCAAGGCCGGCGGCGACGGCATGCAGAGCACCGACCTGCTCGTCGGCGCCGGGTTTCCCGCCGTCGAGGGATGGTACGCCACCATCTCCGCGCCGCACGTGACCGACGATCCGAAGCTCGCCGCGTTCATCAGGCGTTACAACGACCGCTTCAGCGTGCAGCCGGACGATTTCGCGGTGACCTGCCAGGTCGGCGCCCGCGTTATCATCGAGGCGGTCAAGGAACTGGTGGCGGACAAGCGGGAAGTGACGCGCGCCGCGGTGCGCGATGCCATCCAGGCGGTGCAGATGCAGGATTCGCTGCTCGGCCCGATCGCCTTCGACGAAAACGGCGATCTGCGCAACAAGATCATCAGCGTCTTCCAGATCAGGAAGGACGAAAGCAAGCCGCTCGACAGCCCGGAGCAGTACCGCTACGTGGGGGTCGCGCCGTCCGCCTGACCCACGCCGACGCACATATGCAGCCCATCGCCGGCGCGCCGGGTCTCGGGGTGGGCACATGACGACATTCGATCTGTTCCTTCAGCAAGCCATCAACGGCCTGAGCCTGGGCGCCATGTACGCGTTGCTGGCACTTGGGTTTACGTTGGTCTATGGCATCCTGGAGCTGATTAACTTCTCGCATTTCAACGTGTTCATGGTGGGCTCCTTCATCGCCCTGTGGACGCTGCAGCAATTCGGCCTGTTCGGGCAGGAGACCATCCTGGTCGGCCTGCCCCTGGCGGGGGTGCTGCTGGTGACCTTCACGGTGACCATGCTGGCGACCGGGGTAATCGGCGTCGGCATCGAGCGCTTTCTGCTGCGTCCCCTGCGCGACGTGAAGGGGCCGGCGGCGATGATCACCACCATCGGGGTGTCGTATATCCTGTTCAACATCATCCTGCTGACGGTCGGCGCGGACTCGAAGAACTTTCCCAATCCGCTGCCGCCGCTGCAGATCGCCATCGGCGGCGCGGTGCTGCGGCTGCGCGAGGTGTTGATCTGGATCATCGCCACGTTGCTGATGCTGGCGCTGACCTTCTTCGTGCAGCGCACGAAGCTGGGCCGCGCCATGCGGGCGACCGCGCAGGACCCGGAAGCGGCGCGCATGATGGGCGTGGAGGTCGACCGCGTCATCATGACGGCGTTCTTCCTTGGCTCCGCGCTGGCCGGCGCAAGCGGGCTGATCTTCGGCCTGTACTACAATTTCACCAGCTTCCTCATCGGCTTCAATGCCGGCCTGCGCGGCTTCACCGCGGCGGTGCTGGGCGGCATCGGCAATGTGCCGGGGGCGATGCTGGGCGGCCTCATCATCGGCCTGGTGGAGGCGTTCGGCGGGCAACTGATCGGGTCGGCATGGGCCGACGTGATCATTTTCGCCATCCTCGTGCTGGTGCTGGTGTTCCGCCCGGCGGGCCTGCTCGGGCGCCTCGCGCCCAACAGGTCCTGATGGAGCGCGCATGAAAATCCTTCCCGCATTGCGGCGCCGCTTCGCCGCGATCCCCGCCGCGCGCCGGCGCCAGCTCGGCCTGCTGCTGCTGACGGTGGCCGTTCTTGCCTTCCCGTTCGTGCACGACAACGACGCCGACATCGACAGCATGGCGAACGCCGCCGCCTATGCCATGCTGGCGCTCGGGCTCAACATCGTGGTCGGCTTCGCCGGCCTGCTCGACCTCGGCTATGCGGCGTTCTTCGCCATTGGCGCCTATTTCTATGGCGTATTTACCAGCTTCCAGGTGATGCCGCTGTGGAGCGAGGGCTGGGCGCCGCTCGCGGCACTCGGGCTGGTGGAAAAAATGAGCCAGGGCGGGCCGGAGCTGGTTCACTTCACCCTCTCCTTCTGGCTGGCCCTGCCGGTTGCGGCCCTGGTCGCGGCCGGTTTCGGCGTGCTGTTCGGCGCGCCGACGCTGCGGCTGCGCGGCGACTATCTGGCCATCGTCACGCTCGGCTTTGGCGAAATCGTGCCGATCGTGGCGCGCAACGTCGATTCGGTGACCAATGGGGCGGCCGGGCTGAACGGGGTGCAGGCGCCGAAATTGTTCGGCTGGAGCTTCGGCATCGATGCTATGCCGTATTATTATGTCAGCATCGGCCTGGTGGCCCTGCTTATTTTCGTCTCCATCCGCCTGCGCGATTCCCGCATCGGCCGGGCCTGGATGGCGATCCGCGAGGACGAGGTGGCGGCGTCCACCATGGGCGTGCACCTGGTGCGGCTGAAGCTGCTGGCGTTTGCCACCGGCGCCGCCTTCGCCGGCCTTACCGGCGTGTTCTATGTGGCGAAGCTGCAGACCGCGACGCCGGAGATGTTCGGTTTCCCGGTCTCCACCATGGTCCTGGTGATGGTGGTGCTGGGCGGCATGGGCAGCGTGTGGGGCGTGGTGCTGGGGGCGGCCGTGCTGCAATTGCTGCAATCCTGGTTTCTGCCGGACCTGACGGCGTGGACCCATGCGTTCGGCGAACTCGTCGGCAACGCATGGCTGCAGCGGGTGGACTTTGTCGAATCCGTCGAGCTGATCTTTGGCATCATCCTGGTGGTGATGATGCTGTTCCGCCGCGACGGCCTGATCCCGGCCACCCGCAAGACCCCGGCGCTCAGCTTTGCGGCGCAGAACGTGGCCGGCGTGCAGCGCGGCGGCTTCGTCGGGCTGGAGCGGATCGGGCGGTGGCGGAACGGCAGCGGCAATGCGCTGGAAGTCCGCGGCGTGACCGTGCGCTTCGGCGGACTCATTGCGCTCAACAAGGTTTTTCTGACCGTTCCGGCCGGCGGCGTGGTCGCGGTGATCGGGCCGAATGGCTCAGGCAAATCCACCCTGTTCAACGCCATCACCGGCCTGGTGCCGGCGCAGGAAGGCAGCATTCACTTTGAAGGCGCGGAAATCCTTGGCCTGAAGCCACACGCCATCCTCGCCCGCGGGGTGGCGCGCACTTTCCAGAACATCCGCCTGTTTCCCAACCTGACGGTGCTGGAGAACGTGCTGATCGGCCAGCACGCGCGGCTGACCACCGGCCCGGTCGGCGCGGTGCTGCGCCTGCCGCGCACCAGGGCCGAGGAAGCCGCCGCGACGCGCCGGGCGCACGACATCATCGCCCTGTTCGGCAACCGGCTGGCGCCGCGCGCCGGCCAGACCGTTTCCGGCCTGTCCTACGCCAACCGGCGGCGGGTCGAAGTGGCGCGGGCGCTGGCCACAAGGCCGCGCATTCTGCTGCTGGACGAACCGACCGCCGGCATGAATCCGGCCGAGACGCTGGAACTGGCCGAACAGATCAAAAGCCTGAACGGGCTCGGCCTGACCATCCTGCTGATCGAGCACAAGCTGGATGTGGTTACCCGCCTGGCCGACACCGTGGTGGTGCTGGACCACGGCGAGAAAATCACCGAAGGCAAACCCGACGAGGTGCGGCGCAACGAGGAGGTTCTGCGCGCCTATCTCGGCCGCGCGGTGCGGGAAGCAATTCATGTCTGAACCGACCGACCCGATCCTCGAATTCCAGGCCGTCAACACGTATTATGGCGACCTCCACGTGCTGAAGAACGTTTGTTATACGATCGGCCGCGGCGAGATCGTCAGCCTGCTCGGCGGCAATGCCAGCGGCAAGTCCACCACCATGAAAACCATCATGGGCGTGGTGCGTCCGGCCAGCGGCCGGGTGCTGTTCGACGGCGCCGAAATCCAGGACATGCCCACCAGCGAGCGGGTGCGCCGTGGCATTGCCCCGGTGCTGGAGGCGCGCCGGCTGTTCCCACGCATGACCGTCTACGAGAACCTTGAGATGGGCGCCTATACCCGCCCGAAGGGGGCCGGGTTCGCGCAGGATCTGGAGCGTGTCTACACGCTGTTTCCGCGCGTGCAGGAACGGCGCGGCCAGATCGCCGGCACGCTCTCGGGCGGCGAGCAGCAGATGGTGGCGATCGGACGGGCGCTGATGGCGCGGCCACGGCTGATCTGCATGGACGAACCCTCGATGGGGCTGTCGCCGCTGTATGTCGAGCAGGTGTTCGACATTATCCGGCACATCAACGCGCAGGGCACCACCATCTTCATGGTGGAGCAGAACGCCAGCATGGCGCTGTCCATCGCCCACCGTGCCTATGTGTTGCAGACCGGCCAGGTGGTGCTGTCCGGCACGGCGAAGGATTTGCGCGAGAACCCGGCGATCCGCGAGGCGTATCTCGGCGAACTGCAGGTACCGGGCGCGGCGTAGGGATACCGGCCGGCGCTCCGGCATGATGCGGAAAATCGGCGTTTCTCACGTCGCCGATAGTCATTCCAACGTCACCAAAATGCAATTTTTGAAATTAGAAATCCTTAACGATCCGGACCCAAAATGCGCTCGCACGGGGATTAATCCAGAGGTCTACAGGGTGAAGCAATGGACATGGCGGTGCGGCCACAATCGGGGCTGATAATGTCACCAGCCATCGATGGGCGTCGGCATTCGGAGAGATTTCTTCTCTCGCGTCTGCAGGAATGCGCCGATTACGCATTTCAGCCCATCGTCAGCCTGAACACCGGCGGTGTTTTCGGTTTCGAAGCCCTGCTTCGGGGACATGATGCGCTGGGATTCGCCAGCGTGCTGGACCTGATCGACGTGGTTTATGCGCCTGCACTCGCCATGGCCGCCGACCGCATTCTGCGGCAGGCGGTGATGGAACGCTTCGCCAGGGTGCGGCAGAGCATCAAGACGCGGCTGTTTCTGAACGTTGACAATCGTATGCTGGCCTCCGGGCAATTCGATGCGGCAGAGCTGCGCCGGTCCATGATCGATGCCGGAATCGATCCGTCGTCATTATGTGTCGAGCTCTCCGAGGCCCGTTCCATTCCTGACGTGCGGGAGGTCACGCGACGGCTGGCCTCGATATCCCCCGACTGTCTTACGGCCATCGACGATTTCGGGGTCGGCTACTCCGGCCTGAAGTTGCTGTATGACAGCCAGCCGCACATCGTGAAAATTGACCGCTTCTTTATCTCCGGCATTTCCGGCGAACAGAAGAAGAAGCTGTTTGTATCCACTGTCGTGCAACTGGCCCATGTGCTCGGCATCAAGGTTGTTGCCGAGGGGATCGAGACTGAGGCCGAGTTCCGCACCTGTCGCGAGATCGGATGCGATCTGGGTCAGGGCTATTGGATCGCGCACCCAACCTGCGACATCCCGTCGCTCAAGCCCGTCTATGCGGTCGTGACCGAGAGCAACAGCCGCGATCGTCGGGCGCGGAGCAATGCCCTTGTGCTGCGTCACGCCGACTTGGACAAGGTGCCGCCGCTCCGTCGCGAAGCGACGCTGGATGGCGTATTCGATGCATTCCGGCGCGCGCCCGACCGGTCCGTGTTCGCCATCACCGACGACCGCAACCAGCCGATGGGCGTGATCCAGGAGGCGGCGCTCAAGGAATTCGTCTACTCGCCGTTCGGAAAAGAGTTGCTCCAACGTCGCGCCAAGACGAGCGGAATCGCCGGGCTGATCACGCCCTCTGTCACCTGCGATGTCTCCTCTGACCTCAACACAATTCTGGACGCGGTGGCCCTCCGCCAGGACACTCCCTGCGTCGTGGTTGTCGATGACCAGGGATACGTTGGCCTGCTGCACCACACCCACCTGCTGCGGCTGGTCAGCGAGCGCAATATGGCGCAGGCGCGCAACCAAAACCCGCTTACCCGATTACCGGGAAACCTCGCGATCAACGAGCACATTATTGAATCTCTGCGAATTATGGGGTCAACAAGAATATTCGCTTATTTCGACTTCAATAATTTCAAGCCATTCAACGATCGGTTTGGGTTCCGACTGGGCGACCGGGCGATTTTGTTGTTTGCAGATCTCCTGCGTCGCTATTTCACCCATTCGTCGGCGTTCCTTGGCCATATCGGCGGAGATGATTTTTTTCTTGGCCTGTGCACCCTGACGGCCGAGGATGAAGTGTCGCGGATCCGCTCGCTGATTGCGCAGTTCGATGCGGATGCGGCGACATTCTATGACGCCGACACACGGACTGCCGGCGTTGTCGGCGGGTTCGACCGGTGCGGCATATATCGCAGCTACCCCTTGCTCAGCGTCAGCTGCGCCGTGCTGTTGCTGGAGGCGGGGTCCACGACCGTGACGTTGGACGAGGTTTCGAGCCGGTTGTCCGAACTCAAGCGGGCCGCCAAGGCGGCACCCTCAGGCATGGCTGTGGAATCGACCGCCATTACCGACCCGGTCCTCTATCAGATACCGCGGCTTGGTCTGTGACGGCGGATGTCTTTCAAACCCGGTTACCCTGTCTGTTCTGCGGAGTTGCAAACGATGACCCAGCCATCCCGACCGCAGCACCACGTGCTGTTCGTTGACACTGACAACGCGGGCCGAAGCATCCTGGCCGAGGCGCTTATGTGCCATTGGGGCGCCGGCCGATTCAGGGCGTTCAGCGCCGGCACTCATCCGGCGGGGCGGCTGGACCCCAAATGTGTATCGCTTCTGCAGCAACTCGGTGTGCCAACGGCTCATTTGCGCAGCAAGAACTGGACCGATTTCGATCAGCCGAATGCGCCGATCATGGATTTCGTGTTCACCGTGTGCGACCAGGCCGCGCAAGAGGCCTGGCCGTCCTGGCCGGGCGATCCGATCACGGCGCATTGGAGTCTGCCCGATCCGCAACAGGCCACGGGCAGCCTCGCCACGCAGATGGCCGCGCACCGTGAGGTGTTCGGCATGATCGAACGGCGGGTCAAGATCCTCGCATCGCTGCGCCTGCGGTCCCTGCGGAGCACGGAGATTCAGGCCGCTGTCGGCGCAATCAACGGTATCGCCACTGAACCGCGGATCACCGAAGCGGCTTAGAAGCGGCGAAAAGCGGGGGCGTGGTCGCATGAAGAATATGGTCGGTACTGTCGCGCGGCGGCTCGTGCGTGGGCAGTCGATCCGGTTCCAGATTCTCGCCATTTCGCTCGTCGGGATTCTCGCCTTCGTGTTTGTGGCGATGATGATGTGGTCCACTCAAGCGACCCGTTCGCGCGTGCAGGGTGAGATGGAGGCGTCGTGGTCGGCCAATCTCCTGGTCGTGCGGGCCGGGATGACCTTCGAGGCGGCACGCAATCTGGGCAACGTGTTTCTGGCCGAGCGGCAACCGGACCTGTTGTCGCGTGAGCAGCAAACCTTTGCCAGGGCGAAGGGCTTGCTGGAGCAGGCGCTGACCGAGGAAACGGCGCCGGACATCGATGCGGGCATCAAAGAAGTGCTGCGGTTGATGGAAATATATCAACACGACTTCGCGCAGGCCGTTGCGTCGATGCGCGACGTTGGACTGCAGCCGACGGACGGTTTAGAGGGGCGCCTGCGCGAGTCGGCACAGGGCGCCGAGGATACGCTGGAGGAGCTTGTCGAAGCCTCCGGCACCGATGCGGCACCGCTGCTGCGACTGCAGGTTGCCATGCTGCAGATGCGGCAGGCCGAGAAGGATTTCATGCTGCGCGGCGATCCAGCCGCCGCCGCCGCCATGGGAGGCCACGCGTCGGAGTTCGCCGATGCCCTGGATGCGAGTTTGCTGCCGCCGGCAAAGCACGACCAGCTGGCGGCCGGGATTGCCGCCTATCAACGAAGCTTTCGTGCCCTGGGCGACGCGCTGTCGGAATTGCCCAACCAGCTTGAGCAGTTGCGCGGTCTTGCCGACCGGTTATCGACCGCGCTCGAAGAAGTGGTCGGTCACATGGATGTCCGGCGCGCGGCGCAGGCAGCGACGACGGCGGCAGCCGAACGGGCGGTGCTGCGGATACAATCGGCCGGCATGGCGGTGGCCGGGCTGCTGATGGCGACCCTGGGGCTGCTGATCGGCCGCACCATCGCGCGCCGGGTCGGAAGGCTCGCGGCAGCAATGGGGCTGCTGGCCAGCGGCAAGCGCGACGTCGCCGTCCCCGGCAGTTGGATGCGCGACGAAATAGGCGGCATGGCCGAGACGCTGGGCGTGTTTAAGGCGGCGCTGCTGCGCAACGATGAGCTCGCGGCGGAGCAGGCCGCCGAGCAAGCCCTTCGTGCGCGGCGCCAGGCAGCGATGGATCGCTGCACGCGGGATTTCGGTTTTTCCGTCTCGGGCGTGCTGGAACGGCTCGGTGCGACATCTGGAAACATCCGCAGCGCCGCGGTGCAGATGAACGAGGTCGCGGAGCGGACCGAGGCGGGGACCCGCCAAACCGAAGGCGAAGCAGTGCAATCCACCCAGCGGCTGGGCGTCGTGGCCGCGGCGACCGAGCAACTCGCGGCGAGTGTGAACGAGATCAGTCGCCAGGTGGGGCAGGTCGCAATTGCCAGCAGCGAAGCGGTGGCGCGCGGGCGGATGGCGGATAGCGAGGTGGACGCGCTGGCCGAAAGCGCCAAGGCGATCGGCAGCATCCTGTCAACCATTTCCGCCATTGCGGACCAGACCAAGATGCTGGCCCTCAACGCGACCATCGAGGCGGCACGCGCCGGCGAGGCGGGGCGGGGCTTTGCCGTGGTCGCCGGAGAAGTGAAGACGCTGGCGGCCCAGAGCGCCCAGGCGACCGAGGATATCGCCAAACGCGTGACTGGCATTCGCGGCGCCACCGATGCGGCGGTGCGAGAGATGCGGGGGATGACGCAGGCGATCGGACGCGTCGATGAGATTGCCACCATCATCGCGGCCGCCGTGGAGCAGCAGGGCGCGGCGACGCAGCAGATCGCCACCTCCGTGCAGGAGGTGTTGCACACCACGTCACGCGCCAGCGCCACCATGGCTGACGTGGTGAAAATCGCCCAGGACACCGGGGAATCAAGCCGGACCGTGTTGCTGACAGCGGGCGAGATCGCCGATGTGGCAACCGTGCTGCGGCGGGAGGTGGACAATTTCATGGTCGGAATCGATCGCGACGATGGCGAACGCAGGCTGTACGAACGCATGCCGGGCTCGGATATGCCGGTGCAGCTTCGGCTTGGCACACGGGATTCGGTCTCTGGAACACTGGCCGACGTGTCCCGCGGCGGCGCCGCGGTGCGGACGAAGCTGACAGCCCCGGCGGGCTCTGAGGTCGAGGTTTGCCTGCCGATGCTTGCACTCGCCCTGCATGCACGGGCGGTGCGCAATGACGACGGCGTGCTCGGCGTGTGCTTCCGGCAGGACCCTGTGACAATGGCCGCAGCGGATCGCGTTCTGGAAGCGGTTGGACAAGACCAGGCTTTGGTCACGGGGGCGGTCATGCCGCCCGCTTGGCGGGGTCCGGCGAAGGTCATGGCTGTCCAGTAGCCGTGCGGCATGCCGGCGCGAATGGCCCGAAGCGGGGCGCGCGGCCCGCAGAGGTGGCCGTTTTGGTGCTGGCGGCTGTGTCATCGATGAACACGCGCTTTTTTCGCCTGCCACGCCGAGGCGCGAAAAAGCGCCGGAGCATACAGAATCGGCACACCGGCCGTTGTCATGCTCTTTCTTCCCCCGAATGCCCCGGAGCAAAGCGGGCGCGGCTTGACAGCACCGGGTCTTCCCTCGTATTCGCCGCGGCTCCTTTTGCTTCGCGAACCGAAGGCGTCCTTATCATGCGCATCCGCAATAGCCTGAAGTCGGCCAAGACCCGCGACAAGAACTGCCGCGTCGTGCGCCGGCATGGCCGCGTCTACGTGATCAACAAGAAGAACCCGCGGATGAAGTGCCGCCAGGGCTGATCCCGCGCGCCGGCGCTGGCCGGCCGTTCTTTCCGGTCTGACATGCGCCCCGGGGGCCTGCCCGGGGCGCTTTGCGTAATGTCGCTTTGCGTCATGAGTGGGGCCATCCCAGCCGATCGGCTGGAGGGCGGGCTACTTCTTGCCTGCCTCGGCCGGGTTCGCGGGCGTGTCCTCCGGGGCCAGGAGCTGCTGCTTCTGCGCCAGCTGGCGGCGCAAATTGTCCACCTCGGCCCGTAGCGCGGCGAGCTCCTCCTGCACATTCGCGGCCGGGCGCGGTTCACTGCCGTCAGGGGGCTGGTAGAACGGCGTGAACAAGGTCATGGCACGCTCGATCACCGCCATGTTCTGCCGGCTCACTTCGTCGATGCCGAAGGGGAAGAAATTGCCCATGGTCTGCTTCATGGCCTCGCGCATCTGCTCCTGCTGGCGCGTGAAGGTGGTCAGCGCCTGCTCCAGGTAGCGCGGCACCAGCGTCTGCACGGAATTGCCGTAGAAGCCGATCAGCTGGCGCAGGAAGCCGGTGGGCAGGAGGTTGCGACCCTTGTTCTCCTCCTCGACGATGATCTGGGTCAGCACGCTGCGGGTGATGTCGTCGCCCGTCTTGGCATCATAAACCACAAAATCACGGCCGACATGCACCATCTCGGCCAGCGTGTCGAGCGTGATGTAGCTGGAGCTTTCAGTGTTATACAGGCGCCGGTTGGCGTATTTTTTGACAACGACCGGTGGCTTCTCTGTGGAAGATGCAGCGCCGTTGGTCTGCGATGTCGGCGACATGGGGGCCCCCCGGTGCGCTGGCTGATGGATGGTGCGCTGGCTGATGGATGAGGATGGAACACGCGTGCAACAGAGGGTAGCATGCCGCGCCGCAACATCCAAAACGCCGTCTGCTCTGCTATGATGCGTCCCGGCCGGGTGTCCGGACCGCGGCAGGAGGGTGGATGACGCATGACGGCCGGCGATCGGCCCGACCCGCTGCCCGGCGATCCGGCCGGCGAGGACCTGCACGAGTTGGCCCGGGACTGGATCACCCTGTGGCAGAGCGAACTGGCAGCGCTGGCGGTGGATCGCGAGGCGCAGGAGACGTGGCATGTGCTGCTCTCGCTGTGGGCGGGCGCGGCCGGTGCCGTGATCAACGGTCTGCCGCGAGGGCTGGGGGATGAGCTTGCCGGGCACGGCCGACGTGCCCCCGGGTCCGCTGCTGCGCCGCGGCCCGCGCCCGCTGCTGCTGCACCTGACCCTCGCGATGTTGAAGTCGAGCAGCTCCGTGACCGGGTCGCCGAGCTTGAACGGCGCCTTGCCGGGCTGGAGCAGCGCCGCCGCCGCTGAGAAGGCGCGCAGCATCGCGGAGGCCTTGCAACGCGCCGCCGCCGGGCAGGCGGAGGCGTTTCCGCGCGCGGTGCTGGAGGAGGCATGGCGCCAGGACCGCGACCTGATCGCCGGTATCGCCGCCTATCGCCGCCATCCCTGGCGGCGCGACCTGGCCGACCCGCCGGTGCTGTGGGCCGAGGGCGGCACTCGTCTGCTGGATTTCGGCGGCACCGGACCGCCCCTTCTGCTGGTGCCGAGCCTGGTCAACCGCGCCAGCGTGCTCGACCTTGCCCCGGGGCGCTCGATGGTGCGCTTCCTGGCCGCGCAGGGGCCGCGCGTGCTGCTGCTGGACTGGGGCTGGCCGGGCGAGACGGAGCGGCGTTTTTCGCTGACCGACTACATCGCGGGACGGCTGGAACGGGCCCTGATGGCGGTCGGCGAAAAAGTGGTGCTGGCCGGCTATTGCATGGGCGGGCTGCTGGCCACCGCGGCGGCGCAGCGCCGGCCGGACCTGGTGGCGGCGCTGGCATTGCTCGCCACGCCCTGGGATTTTCATGCCGCCGATCCCGAGCGCGCCGCCCAGATGGCGCGGATGGTGCCGCTGCTGGAGCCGGCGATGGGCTTTGCCGGCACGCTGCCGGTCGATCTGCTGCAGCTGCTGTTCACCCTGCTCGACTCATTCGGCGTCGCCGCCAAGTACCGCGCCTTTGGCCGGCTGGACCAGGACAGCGACCGCGCCCGGCTGTTCGTGGCGCTGGAGGACTGGCTGAACGACGGCGTGCCGCTGGCCGCCCCGGTGGCGCGCGAATGCCTGACCGGCTGGTACGGCGCCAACACGCCGGGACGCGGCACCTGGATGGTGGCGGGACTGCCGGTGTCGCCCGCCGCGCTCAACATGCCCTGCTTCGTCGCCGTGCCGGCGCGCGACCGCATCGTCCCGCCCGAGAGCGCCCGGCCGCTCGCTGCGGCAATCCGCGGGGCGGTACTGCATGCGCCGGCGGCCGGCCATATCGGCATGGCGGCGGGGTCGGGCGCGGAGGCGGCGTTGTGGCGACCGCTGCTGGGCTGGGTGCGCGGGTTGTGATCACGTGCTGCGATCACGGGGCCATCGGGCCTGGCCTGTCCGTTGCTGCGAGATGGCGGCGGGATGAGAAGCTGGTTAACGATTGCGTGATGGGTCGGTGTTGATGCGTTTGCGGCCGTATAATTGTTGTGTAACGCGGGGATAATGGCTAAAATAATCAACACCGAAATGTGCTTGCCGCTATCCCGGAAGCGTCAAATAGTAACAAATATACATGACGGGTGTCGCATGCATCAATTGGCTGGGTGCTGCAGGGCGAGTTGCTTTTTCAATTTTTGTCCGGGCGATCCTGAATCGAATAAGGCAATTGACGTCCCGCAACTGATCGATCCCGCAGGGTTGACAAAACCTGCCGGGGCGGCGCCCGCGAAGTGACCTGTCCAAAGGGTAACTGTCGGAGGCTTCCATGGACAAGACTGAAAGCGAGTCGGCTGGCCCGTCAGATGGGAACGTATTTCGGATCGCGCTGAGTATGTCGGGGGCGATATCGGCCGGTGCGTACACCGCCGGGGTGTTCGACTTCCTCGTGCAGGCGCTCGCCGAGTTGGAAGCGGCGCAGGACCGGGGAGATCCCGACGCGCCGACAACGCATCGCGTCCGGATCGTGGCGATGACCGGCGCCTCCGCCGGTGGCGTCACGGCCGCGCTCGGCGCCGTCGCGCTGGGCTATGGCCTGAGATTCGAAGCCGATCCGCAGCCGGCGGAGCCGTGGGCTCGAAAGCCGACATCGGTGGCGACAAAGTCCTGGGGCAGCATCGATTCTGTGCTGCCCGGCCTGTACGACGCCTGGGTCATCAAGCCGCGGATGACCAGCGACAGCGGGCGACCGGGTGATCCCTGGCTGCTTTCGACCAGCGACATCGGCAGCGGAAAATTGGCCTCTCTGCTGAATTGCGACGCCCTCGACAAAATACGCCGGGACGCCCTGACGAATTCAATTGGATCGACGGCATCGCAACAAGGAAAGCAAAGCAGGCAAGACCCTGAGTACGCCTTTCTTGCGGACCCGCTGCATCTCTATATGACCGTCAGCAATCTCCCCGGAGTGCAGTACGAAATCAGGGGCGCGACATCTTCCGATGTCTATCGCATGGTGAGCCACGGGGACCGGCTGCATTTCGTGGTCGCGGGGCTCGGCAAGGACACCACCGTGTCCAGCACCTGGGGCCGGGATGACACTGGAACGGCCCTGGCGGTTGCAGATTTGACGGCGCCCGGTGGGCCATCGGAGGGATGGCAACTGCTTGGTGACGGTGCGCTCGCGACCGCAGCCTTTCCCGGCGGATTAACGGCGCGTGTTCTGCACGCGACGCGCGATGAGTACGGAACGAGTCCGCCTGGCAAGCCGCGTTTATTTCCGGCGCCCGAATTTTCCGGTACCCGCATCGCGCCGGACTGGCCTGACACGGTCCCCAAATCGCCCGCCACGTTCGACTATGTTTCCGTCGATGGCGGCATGATCAACAATGATCCGTTTGAAATCGCGCGCTATTGCCTGCTGGAAGACTGGAAGGAATTCGGGGCGTTCAAACTGCGTGCACCCGGGGACGCCAACGCGAGAGCAGGAACCAGCCAGGAAGGCGGGCCAGCGTTCAACCTGCGTGCGCCCGGGGACGCGGACCGCGCGGTGATCATGATCGCACCTTTCCCGGAAGGGGCGAAGGCGGGTGACTTGCCCGATTCCGACAAAGGATTGGTCCGCGTCGTCAAATCGCTGCTGCCGACATTGATCCAGCAGGCGCGCTTCAAGATCGGCGACCTGGCCGCCGCTGCCGACAAGAATTACGCCAGCCGTTGGCTGATCGCACCGCGCCGCACAGCGCCGGCCGGCCCCGCTGCTCCACCGCGGGCCGAGGATAACGACCCGCCGTCGTCGGACAACATTGCCTGTGCCTTGCTCGGCGGCTTCGGCGGCTTTCTTGACCAGAGCTTCCGCGAGCATGATTTCCAGTTGGGGCGGCGCAACTGCCAGAAGTTCCTGGACGGCTGGACAGAAAGCAAGTTCACCTACGCCGATGCAAAGCAGGTGATCCCGCGCCTGGGGTCTGCCAAGCCGGACGTTGCATTCCCGGACTGGCCGCGCATGTCGCAGGACGATTTCGGCAAGCTGATGGACCGGATCGGGTGGCGCGCGGACGCGGTCGTGCCGGCACTGCTGCAGCAGGAAGTGGGCTCGGCCCTGTTGCGCTGGGGCGGCAGTGCCGCGTGGTCCGCCGATCTCAAGCCTAAGCTGCTGAAGGCCGTGCGCCTGCTGATCCTCCAGGACCTGTTTCGGCGGGATCAGATCGAGGGCGGACTTTCGGGCAGCGAGTCCAACTGGGTTGGCACGGTTTCGGCGGCGGAATGCAAGCTGATCGCCCGCAAAGTGATCGCCGCCCTGGCGGACCCGCAATTTGACCTGCGGACCGCGCATGGGATTTCCATCGGCACGAAAACCGAGGTGAACGACGTTCAGAACATCATCGACAAGGGGGTGAAGCTTCCCGATGGGGATCTGTTCAAGGTTTGGGAGTCGTTTCGGACCGCCCCGAGCGGCCGGCCGGCGTACACCCTGTTCTGCCGCCGGCCGGGATGGGGCGCGCGGTCGTGGACGTCGGTGGCGGCGCCGATATTCGGTTCCGACTCCCGGCTTATGCCGGATGTGACGATCGATGATGGACCCGGGCAGGTGGCGTCGGCGTAATCCATCGGCATTCGGCCCTGGCCGGCGCCCCTCGCTGCAACGTGAAGTGAAGCGCCCTGTTCGGTGCCCGCGGCCGACCCGCCAGCCCTGCAAGCGGAGGCCGGCCGCCGGGCAGCCTGACGGTGGATCGGGCCATGGGGGCTTTGACCTGCGTCAACGACACCCGCGCGGCATTGATGCCTGTTGACGCTGGCGCGGCCCGGCATTGATGCTAGGTTGTGTCTAAGTTTCACTAGGGAGGTTTCGAATGAGCAGGATTGCACTCGTCACCGGCGGCACGCGCGGCATTGGCGCGGAGATCAGCCGCGAGCTGAAGGCCGCCGGACGGACGGTGGTCGCCAACTATGCCAGCAACGACGCCGCCGCCGCGGCCTTCCGCGAGGAAACCGGCATCGCCGTCTACAAATTCGATGTCAGCGACTTCCAGGCCTGCAAGGACGCGGTCGACCGTATCCATGCCGAAATCGGCAAGATCGAGATTCTGGTCAACAATGCCGGCATCACCCGCGACTCCACGATGACGCGGATGACGCGCGACATGTGGGATGCGGTGGTCGATACCAATCTCGGCTCCTGTTTCAACCTGTGCAAGCTGGTGTTCGACGACATGCGCGCCGCGAAGTTCGGCCGCATCGTCAATATCGGCTCGCTGAACGGCCAGGCCGGCCAGTACGGTCAGGTCAACTATGCCGCCGCCAAGTCCGGCATCCACGGCTTCACCAAGGCGCTGGCGCAGGAAGGGGCCAAGTTCGGCATCACCGTCAATGCGGTGGCACCGGGCTATGTGGATACCGAAATGGTGCGCGCGGTGCCCGAGGACGTGCTGCAGAAGATCATCGCCCGCATCCCGATGGGCCGGCTCGGCCATGCCGACGACATCGCCCGCGGGGTGGTGTTCCTGACCGCCGACGAGGGCGATTTCATCACCGGCTCGACCCTGTCGATCAACGGCGGGCAACACATGTACTAAACCCGGCCGCGCCGCGCCGGTGAAGGCCAGGGCGGCGCCCTGGCCTTCTTTTCCCCGATTGCCCTGGGCCGCCTTGCCCGCGACCGGACCTGCGCTCACATTTTGGGGCGAGGGGGAAGTCACCATGATCACCCAGTTGCCGCCCCGACAAGATGTGCTCGCCCGCCGCGACGCCATCGTGGCCGGGCTGCGGCGTTTGCTGCCGCCGGACGGGGTCATCGCCGAAAAGCTGTTGCTGAAGCCGTATGAGACCGACGGGCTGACCGCCTATCGGCAGGTGCCGCTCGCCGTCGTGCTGCCCGAGACCACCGCGCAGGTAGCCGCCATCATGGCGTTCCTGCATCGCGAGGGCGTGCGGGTGGTGCCGCGCGGCGCCGGCACCTCGCTGTCGGGCGGGGCGCTGCCGATGCAGGATGCGGTGGTGCTCGGGCTGATGCGCATGAACCGCATTCTGGAGATCGACACCGCCGACCGGCTGGCGGTGGTGCAGGCGGGGGTGACCAATATCGGCATCACCCAGGCGGTGCAGGCGGAGGGGTTCTTTTACGCCCCCGATCCGTCCAGCCAGCTCGCCTGCATGATTGGCGGCAACGTCAACATGAATGCCGGCGGCGCCCACTGCCTGCGCTACGGCGTGACCGCCAACAATCTGCTTGGGCTGAAGATCGTGACCGTGGACGGCCAGGTGATCGAATTGGGCGGCGCCCACCTGGACGCCGCCGGCTATGACTGGCTCGGGCTGCTTACCGGCAGCGAGGGGCAGTTGGCCATCGTGACGGAAGTGACGGTGCGCATCCTGCGCTCGCCGGAGGGTGCGCGCGCCATGCTGGCCGCCTTCCGTGCCAACGAGGTGGCCGGCGCCTGCGTCGCCTCCATCATCGCCTCCGGCATCATTCCGGTGGCGCTGGAGTTCATGGACCGCCCGGCCATCCATGCCTGCGAGGCCTTCGCCCATGCCGGCTATCCGCTCGATGCCGAGGCGATGCTGATCATCGAGGTCGAGGGCAGCCCGGCCGAGCAGGACGAGCTGCTCGGGCGGCTGCGGGACATCTGCGCCCGGCACGACCCGATCAGCGTGAAGGTTTCATCCTCCGTCGCGGAAAGTGCGGCCATCTGGAAGGGGCGCAAAGGCGCCTTCGGGGCGGTCGGGCGGATCAGCCCGGATTATCTGTGCATGGACGGTGTTATCCCCACCAGCCGGCTGGCCGAGGTGCTGCGCCGCATCGGCGAGATGAGCGCCGAGCGCGGCCTGCAGGTGGCCAACATCTTCCATGCCGGTGATGGCAACCTGCACCCGCTGATCATGTTCGACGCCAACGACCCCGACAGTTTCGCCCGCGCCGAGCGGTTCGGCGCTGATGTCCTGACGCTGTGCGTCGAAGTCGGCGGCTGCCTGACCGGCGAGCATGGGGTGGGGGTGGAGAAGCGCGACCTGATGGGCGTGCAGTTCACCGCGACCGAACTCGACCAGCAGCGCCGGATCAAATCCGCATTCGATCCCGGCTGGCTGCTCAACCCGTCGAAAGTCTTCCCGCTGCAGCCGGCGCCGGCATGAGCGCCCGGCTATTGGCCGACGCGCTGGCGCCCGCCGACGAGGCGGGGGTGGCGGCGTCGGTGCGCGCGGCGTTCGAGGCCGGCGAACCGCTGCTGGTGCAGGGCAACGGCTCCAAGCGCGCCATGCTGCGGCCGGTGCAGGCGGCCCGCGCGCTGTCGGCCGGTGCGCTCTCCGGCATCACGCTGTATTCGCCGCAGGAACTGGTGCTGTCGGCGCGGGCGGGCACCATGGTCGCCGACCTGAATGCGGCGGTGGCGGCACAGGGACAGCAGATTACCGCGGAAATTCCCGACTTCTCCGCCCTGCTCGGCAGCACGGCGGCGCCGACCCTGGGCGGCGCGGTGGCGGCCAACCTGTCCGGCCCGCGCCGCGTCGCCTGGGGGGCCATGCGCGACCACGTACTGGGCG
Source organism: uncultured Acetobacteraceae bacterium (assembly GCA_903918195.1). Taxonomy (GTDB): domain Bacteria; phylum Pseudomonadota; class Alphaproteobacteria; order Acetobacterales; family Acetobacteraceae; genus Rhodovastum. The sequence goes on from CAIXDS010000308.1 coordinate 33,431, forward strand.
TGCGCGCGGTCAACGGCACTGGCGACATCATCCGCTCCGGCGGGCGGGTGCTGAAGAACGTCACCGGTCTCGATCTGTGCAAGCTGCTGACCGGCAGCCACGGCACGCTGGCGGTGCTCACCGAAGTCACCCTGAAGGTGCTGCCGGTGCCGGAACGGCGGGCGACGCTCGTCCTGCGCGGGCTTGATCCGGTCCAGGGCGTGGCAGCGCTGGCGGCGGCGCTCGGTTCGCCCTACGGCGTTTCCGCCGCTGCCTACCTGCCGGCTTCCGTTTCCCACCGCGTGCCGGGGCTTAATGGCGCTGCCGCCCTCGTCCGACTCGAAGACTTCGCTTCCTTCGTTGCCTATCGGAGTGAGCGGCTGCGCGCCGACCTCTCGGCGTTCGGGCAGGTGGAGGTGCTGGACGATGCGGCCACGCTGGCGGCCTGGGCGGCGGTGCGCGACGCCGCACCGCTGGTGGACGAGCCGGGGGCGATCTGGCGTGTCTCGGTCCGCCCCTCGGCCGGGCCGCGAATCGCCGCGGTGCTGGAGCGGATGTTCGACGCGCGCTGGTTCCTGGACTGGGGCGGCGGCCTGGTGTGGATCGCCGGCCCCGCCACCGCGGCAGCGCATGACGCGGTCTGCGCGGCGGCGCGCGAGGCCGGCGGCACCTGGACGCTGCTGCGCGCGCCGGAGGCGCTGCGGGCGGCGGTGGCGGTGATCCCGCCCGAACCGGCGCCGCTGGCGGCGATCGCCCGCCGGGTCAAGGCGGCGTTCGACCCCAAAGGCATCCTCAACCCGGGCCGCCTGCGGGCCGGCGAGTGACCGTGCCGATCCACGCCGCGGACCGTTAGCATGCAAACCAGCTTCACTGCCGCGCAGCTGCGCGACCCGGCGATTGCCGCCTCGAACCAGGTGCTACGCACCTGCGTGCATTGCGGCTTCTGCACCGCAACCTGCCCGACCTTCGTGCTGCTCGGCGATGAACTCGACAGTCCGCGCGGGCGCATCTACCTCATCAAGGACATGCTGGAAGCCGGCCGCCCCGCGACTGCCGAGGTGGTGCTGCATGTCGATCGCTGCCTGTCCTGCCTGTCCTGCATGACGACCTGCCCCTCCGGCGTGCACTACATGCATCTGGTCGATCACGCCCGGACCTATGTCGCGCAAACTTATCGCCGGCCCTGGCACGAGCGCGGGCTTCGCGCGCTGCTGGCTGGTGTGCTGCCCTATCCCGGGCGGTTCCGCCGCGTACTGGCCGCGGCGCGGCTGGCGCGGCCCTTCGCCCGATTGCTGCCGCGCGGGGGAACATTGTTTGGGCGGATGCGGGCCATGCTGGCGATGGCGCCGGCGTCGCTGCCGCCAGCCGGCGTGCTGGACGGCGTGGGCGTGCACCGCGCCGAGGGCGCCCGTCGCTTCCGGGTGGCGCTGCTGGCCGGCTGCGCCCAGCGCGTGCTGGACCCGGCGATCAACGACGCCACCATCCATCTGCTGACCCGCATGGGCGGCGAGGTGGTGGTGGCCGCGGGCGCCGGCTGTTGCGGTGCGCTGACCCACCACATGGGCCGGCACGCCCAGGCGATGGCCTCCGCCCGCGCCAATATTTTCGCCTGGAGCGATGAGATCGACGGCGCGGGCCTGGATGGCATTGTGATGAACGCCTCGGGCTGCGGAACGATGGTGAAAGATTACGGCTTCATGTTCCGCGACGAGCCGGAGGCCGCGGCGGCGGCGCGGGTGGCCGCGCTGGCGATGGATGTTTCCGAAGCACTGGAAAAATTCGGCTATGTGCCGGCGCGACCGGCGCCAGGACTGACCGTTGCTTACCACAGCGCCTGCAGCCTGCAGCACGGCCAGAAAGTGACCGATACGCCCAAGGTGCTGCTGCGCAAGGCCGGGTTCCGGGTGGTGGAGCCGGCGGAGGGGCATCTGTGCTGCGGCTCGGCCGGCACCTACAACCTGATGCAGCCGGACATCGCCGCCCGGCTGCGCGAGCGCAAGCTGGAGAATCTGCGCGCCACCCGGCCGGATCTGGTGGCCACCGGCAATATCGGCTGCATGACCCAACTCGCCGGCGGCGGGCTGCCGGTGGTGCATACGGTGGAATTGCTGGACTGGATGGCCGGCGGGCCGGAACCGGCTGGCCTGTGCAGGGCCTGACTTGCGGCCGGGCCGGCGAGCGACCACCCTTTCCTCATGCGTCTGTTTCTTCTGTTCCTTCTGCTCGCGTCCGGACCCGCGCTTGCCCAGCAAGGTCCGGCCCCGCGCCGCGCCGAACTCGACCAGCTTTTCGCCGCGCTGAAGGCGGCGCCGAGCGAGGCGGCGGCGGCGGCGCTGGAGGCGAAGATTCGCCAGGTCTGGCAGCAGGCCGGCTCCCCTGCCGTGGTGTTGCTGCTGAACGAGGGGGCGCGTGACCTGGAGGACGGCGACACCGATGGGGCGCTGGACGCGCTGGATGATGCGCTCGTGCTGGCGCCCGATTACGCCGAAGCCTGGCTGCGCCGCGCCCTGACGAAATTCCATGCCGGTAACTATGCCGGTGCCATCCGCGACATTCAGGCAACGCTGCAGCGCGAGCCGCGAAATTTCGTTGCCCTGCAGACCCTCTCGCACGTCGCCGAGGCGCAGGGGGACTGGAAGGGCGCGCTGGCCGCGTGGCAGAAGGTGCTGGAACTTGACCCCCGCACGCCGGATGGGCAGGAGCGACTGCGGATGCTGCGGCGCAAGGCCCTCGGGGAATCGACCTGACCACGATCGTGCGGGGGCGCCCCGAGGGAAAACACACCGCATCATATCTGCCCGGAAGTTGCCACAGAGTGGTCGTTGACTCCGCTGCACCGGGCGGGGTCTTCCCGCCCGAACCCCGAAGGACACCTGCCATGCGTATCCGCACCGTCCTGCTCGCAGTCCCCGCGGCTGCCACCCTGCTGATGGCGCCGGCCGCGCATGCCGACTGGCGCGGCCAAGGCTATGGTCCGCACTATGGGTATCCCCACCGTGGCGGTGTTGGCGTCGCGCCGGTGATCGCCGGGGCGTTGGTCGGGCTGGGCGTCGGTGCGGTGGTTGCCGGTGTGCTGGCGCCGCCCGTGGTTGTCGCCCCACCGCCGGTGGTCTATGCGCCGCCGCCGCAGGTGGTTTACGCGCAACCGCAGGTGGTTTATGCGCCGCCGGTGATGTATGCGCCGCCACCGCGGGTGGTCTATGCGCCGGCGCCGGCCTATTACGGCTGGTAAGACACAAACAGGCTGGAGAGTGCGGCAGCCGGCGCGTTGCCCCGGCCCGGTGGGGCCGGGCACGCGTATTGGCCGCCGGGATGTTCCTGTTGCATGGCTCGACCGATTGGCGCCGGAGGCCGCGCGGAGTAGGACGTTGCAGTCCGGTTACCGGAGGCCTGCCGATCCGGGCGAGACGGTCGTCGGCGGATGCAACACGAGGACGAAAAATGCAGCTCCTGACCCAGCGCGCCCCGCTGCTCGATCCGATCGAGGTCGCCAGCCGCGACGAGATCGCCGCCTTGCAGCTCGCACGCCTGAAGTCGACGCTGCGCCGCGCCTACGACAATATCGACCATTATCGCCGTGCCTTCGAGGCGTTGGCGGTGCATCCGGACGACCTGCACAGTCTGGACGATCTGCGCAAATTCCCCTTCACCAGCAAGGATGACCTGCGCGCCAACTATCCGTTCGGCATGTTCGCGGTGCCGCGCGAGCAGGTGGTGCGCATCCACGCCTCGTCCGGCACCACCGGCAAGCCGACCGTGGTCGGCTACACGAAGGGCGACATCGACACCTGGGCCGAGGTGATGGCGCGCTCGATCCGCGCTGCCGGCGGAAGGCCGGGTGATATCATCCATGTGGCCTACGGCTATGGCCTGTTCACTGGCGGCCTGGGGGCACATTACGGTGCCGAGCGGCTGGGCTGCACGGTGATCCCCATGTCGGGCGGCCAGACTGCCCGCCAGGTGCAGCTTATCAACGATTTCCGGCCCGACCTCATCATGGTCACTCCGTCCTACATGCTGGCGATCGGTGATGAGTTCGAACGCGAGGGGCTCGACCCGCGGCGCAGTTCGCTGCGCATCGGCATGCACGGCGCCGAGCCGTGGACCGCGGCGATGCGGCACGAGATCGAGGCGCGCTTCGACATGAGCGCGCTCGATATTTATGGGCTGTCGGAGCTCATCGGTCCCGGCGTCGCCTGCGAGTGCATCGAGAGCAAGGACGGGCTGCATCTCTGGGAAGACCATTTCTATCCGGAGATCGTCGATCCGGCGACCGGCGCGCCTTTGCCTGATGGCGAGCCGGGCGAGCTGGTGCTGACCGCGCTGACCAAGGAGGCGTTGCCGGTCGTCCGCTACCGCACCCGCGACCTGACGCGGCTGCTGCCCGGCACGGCGCGCAGCATGCGGCGGATGGAGAAGATTTCCGGCCGCACCGACGACATGCTGATCATCCGCGGCGTGAACGTGTTCCCGAGCCAGATCGAGGAACTGATCCTGAAGGAGCCGATGCTTTCGCCGCATTACGTGCTGGAAGTCTACCGGCGCGAGCATCTGGACACGCTGGACGTCGTTGTCGAGGCAAGGCCGGCGCCGGAAGCGCATGATGATCAGGCAAAGCAGGGCTGTGCCAAAAGATTGGCTCACGCGGTCAAGGCCTATGTCGGCGTGACCGTGCGGGTCCGCATTGTCGATATCGGCGAGGTCGAGCGATCGCTCGGCAAGGCAAAGCGGATCATCGACATGCGCCCGAAAGACTGACAAGAATCTTTCAGAATGGGGTGCAGGGGCCTCTCGGCCCTTGCCGGGTCCAGGGCAGAGCCCTGGCCTAACTTACCTACCGTGCCGCCCGCCGAAGCTTCCTCGTCAGAGTTACGCAACGCTGATATAGGCCCGCTTCGTTAAGGGAAACCGCAACTCGGACAGGATCGCAGAGTCTTGACCGCCATATCGAAACCAAAGAACCGTGGCGCGGCAACCGACGACGTTGCCGCCGGGTCGCGACCGTTGACCGGCAACGAGGCCATTGCCCGCGGTGCCTGGGAAGCCGGCGTGCGCGTGGCGACCGCCTATCCGGGTACGCCGAGCACGGAGATTCTGGAAACACTCGCCCGCTATCCTTCCGAGGATCTGCAGGCCCAGTGGTCAACGAACGAGAAGGTGGCGCTGGATGTTGCCATCGGTGCGTCGTTCGCCGGGGTGCGGACGATGGTGTCGATGAAGCATGTCGGCCTCAACGTCGCCGCCGATGCGCTGATGTCGCTGACCTATATCGGGGTGAATGGCGGCCTGGTCATCGTGGTGTGCGACGACCCTGGCATCCACAGCTCGCAGAACGAGCAGGACACAAGGCTGTTCTGCCGGCTGGCGATGGTGCCGTGCCTGGAGCCGTCGGACGCGCAGGAGGCGCTGGAGTTCACCCGCGCGGCCTTCGCGCTGAGCGAGCGTTTCGACACGCCGGTGGTCATCCGCAGCACGACGCGGCTGTCGCATACGCGCAGCGTGGTGCGGCTCGGTTCGCGGGAGGTGCCGCCGGTGCGGCCGTTCCTCGAGGATACGAAGAAGAACGTGATGATCCCGGCGCATGCCCGCGCGCGGCATCCGCGGCTGATCGAACGCGAGCAGAAGCTCGCGGCGTTCTTCGAGGAAAGCCCGTTGAATCGCTGGGAAAAGGGCGATCCGGCGATCGGCGTGATCACCGCTGGCACGCCCTATACTTATGTGAAAGAGATATTCCCGACAGCGAGCGTGCTGAAGCTGGCCCTCTCGTATCCGCTGCCGCTCGGGCTGATCCGCGCCTTCTGCCAGTCGGTCGGCCGGGTGTTCGTGGTCGAGGAACTCGAGCCGGCGATCGAGATGGAAATCCGCGCCGCTGGCATCGCCGTTGACGGCAAGGCGTTTTTTTCGCGCGTCGGGGAATTCTCGCCGGAATCGGTGCGCGCGGGCTTCGAGCAGGCCGGCGTGCTGGAGGCGCAGGCGAAGCCGGCACCCTGGCCGGCGCAGGCAACATCACGGCCGCCGGTGCTCTGCCCGGGGTGCCCGCATACCATGAGCTACATGGCCATCCGGGCGCTGAACGCCCGCGTGGCCGGCGATATCGGCTGCTACACGCTGGCGGCGATCGAGCCGCTGCGCTCGGTCGATACCTGCGTGTCGATGGGGTCGAGCATCGCCAATGCGGTCGGCATCGCCAAGGCCGGCACGGAGGAAAAGCCGATCATCGCCACCATCGGCGATTCCACGTTCCTGCATGCCGGTATTCCGCCGTTGATCGACGCCGTCTACAACAACGCCAACATCACCGTGATCATCCTCGACAACCACATCACGGCGATGACCGGCGGCCAGGACCATGCCGGCACCGGCCGCACGCTGCGCGGCGAGGACGCGGACCGCGTCGATTTCGAGCAGATGGTGCGGGCCTGCGGGGTGACATGGGTGCGCCGCATCGACTCCTACGATGTCGGCAGCATGTACCAGACTTTC
>CAIXDS010000309.1 GCA_903918195.1 uncultured Acetobacteraceae bacterium
ATGGTGATGAAGGCGAACAGCCGGTGCTCTATACGATTCCATTTGCTGGTGCCGGGTGGCAGATGGTTCACGGTGATCGTGATCCCGAGTTCATCGGCCAGGACTTGCAGTTCTCGCTTCCATAGGCGCACTCGGTTGCCATTGCTGCCGCCGCAGTCGGCGTTGATCAGAAGCCGCTTGGCGGTGGGGTAGCGAGCAGCGCCGAGCGCGTACCACCAGCGCCGGATGCTCTCGACCGCAAAGGCGGCGGTGTCGTGGCTGATGCCGAGATTGACCCATCCGTCATTGGCAGCGACGTCGTAGACGCCATAGGGCGCGACCTTGCCGAGTTCGGGGATGACGAAGTCGTGCACCCGGACCGGCTCTGGCTGCCCCTTCGGGCGTAGCTCGCGGCCACCGTTCTTGAAGTCGCCGACGGGCTCCTTCTTTTTGGTGTCGACCGAGATGACCGGCTCTCCGGCCGCCTGGAACGCCTTCACCTCGGCGTTGATGTGCTCGAACTGGGCGTTGCGGTCGGGATGGTTTGTGCCTTCGCGCGTCTTGGCATTGGCCTGCAGGCTGAAGCCCAGGCGCTTCAGCAGGCGGCCGACCAGTTTCTGGCCGGCGCTGAAGCCCCGTTCCGCCAGCGCGGCGGATAGATGGCGCTGGCTCTTGCTCACCCACCGCAGTGCGGCCTCGGGATCGCCGCGGATCGACGGTTCGACCAATTCGTTCAAGGCCGCCAGAATCCCAGGCTGTGTCTTGGTCGCCGGCTTGCCGCCGCCGCCCGGTCGCCGAACCCGCGGGCTGAACATCACGGCGCCAGAACGCAAGTCTGCCAGGCCGCGATCGATCGTGCTGCGCGCAATCCCGGTTGCCAGCGAGACCGCAACCACCCCGCCGTGGCCAGCAGTGCGCGCTTCACTGGCCGCGAACAACCGGCGCCCTCTCTCGTCCAGAACCGGCTCCAGCGCCTCGAAGCGAGCCTTGATGGCAGCGATGTCGATCACCCGGTCAGGATAGACGCTCCAGCCAATACATCACGCCCAATTCCAGATTCGTTCGTTGCGTTCTTGCCGCCCGCCAGATTCTTTTCTTCCGATTCGGTTGCCCTGGCTCAGGCCCTAAGTCCCCGGATGTAGTCGGCCTGCGCCACCCGATAGGTCGAGACCCGCGCCATCGTTACATCGGCTCCGCGCCGCACCAGTGCCGCTACGTCACCATCGGTCTGCACCACCTGCATCTGTTCCTGCGGCTGCCCGGGCTGTGCCACCACGATCAGCATGCGCAGCGAATCGGCGGGACCCGCCAGCACGGCGGCGTTGACCACCAGGCGGTCGAAACCGAACTGGTCTTGCAGCGCACCGACCAGGGACTCCAGCCGGAGGGGCGAGGCGAGTGCACTCACCACCGTCGGGTTCGAACTCACGCGCAGCGTCGGCGTGGGAATGATCGATTCGCCGCGCACGATTTGCGCCGCCTCGGCGATGAACATCTGATCAGCGGTGTCGGCGTCGAACCCGCCCTCGACGAGTTTCGGCGCAACGTTGATGTGCAGGCTGAGCGTGTCGCC
>CAIXDS010000310.1 GCA_903918195.1 uncultured Acetobacteraceae bacterium
ACAACCAATATTGGCCGGCACACTATCTCATCGACGCCGAAGGTCGCATCCGCCACCACAGCTTCGGCGAGGGTGAGTATGACGCCACCGAACGGGTGATCCGGCAATTGCTGGCGGAGGCCGGCAAAACCGACCTGTCCGTTGCTCCTGTCACGGTGCAGGCCTCCGGCGTGCAGGCGCAAGCGGATATGAGCGACGTCCGGTCGCCGGAGACCTACATCGGCTATGACCGGGCGGAGAACTTCGTCTCGCCGGGTGGCCCCGTGCAGGAGGTTGCGCATGGCTACGCGGCGGGAATGCTGCGGCTCAATGAATGGGCGTTGTCGGGAGTTTGGACGATCGGCGGCGAGCATGCCACGCTTGATGCGAAGGGCGGTGGCATCATCTACCGGTTCCACGCACGCGACCTGCATCTGGTGCTTGGCCCCGTGCCGGATGGCGGGCCGGTCCGGTTTCACGTGACCATCGACGGCGCCCCACCCGGCGACGCCCATGGCATCGATGTCGACGCCGATGGAGACGGCGTCGTGACCGCGCAGCGGCTCTACCAGCTCATCCGGCAGAGCGGCGCAATCGGCGACCGCACTTTCGAGATCCGCTTCCTCGATCCCGGCGTGCAGGCCTTCGCATTCACCTTCGGCTGACACAGGAGATCGACGATGTTCCGCCACCGCACTGCGTCGACGCCGGGCCCCATCGTCCGGTATCGCCGGCCTGTCCTGGTCTTCATGATGTTGCTCGGCCTGGCCGGCATCGGACTGCGGGTGTCGTCCTCGGCTGCCGAGGACGCACGCCTGCTCCCGCCACCCGCCCTCGATGCGCCGGCCGGACGAGCGAATTCGGCCGTTGCCGTCTTCGCCGGCGGATGCTTTTGGGGTGTGCAGGGCGTATTCCAGCACGTCGAGGGCGTCAGCAACGCCGTGTCCGGCTACGCCGGCGGCGACGCCAGCACGGCGCAGTACGAAAGGGTCGGCAGCGGCACGACCGGACACGCAGAATCCGTGCAGGTGACCTTTGACCCGCGGAAAATCAGCTATGGTCGCCTGCTGCAGATATTTTTCTCGGTCGCCCACGACCCGACCGAACTCAACCGCCAAGGCCCGGATGTCGGCACCCAGTACCGCTCAGCGATCTTCCCGACAGATCTGGAACAGGCCCGCGTGGCGAAGGCCTATATCGCCCAGCTCAACCAGGCGCACGCATTCGACGAGGCGATCGTCACCCGCGTCGAGCCTGACCGCGCCTTCTACCCGGCGGAGAGTTATCACCAGGACTTCCTGACACGGCATCCGACCTACCCCTATATCGTGGTCAACGACCTGCCGAAGATTGCACAGCTGAAGCGGCTTTTTCCGGACTCCTATCGAGCCGACCCAGTGCTTGTAGCCAGTGCGCGGTCGTCGAACTGACCGCTCCGGGAGCAACTGAGAGCCTGTTTGAGTCCGTATTTTCAATGTGTTGCGTGTTTAGAGCCGCCAGCGCGGCCCCCATTCGCGCCCGGAGGAGCCGTTGATCCGGGAGAGCTGTCGCTCGGTGCTTGCCGCATACTTGCACGCACGGGGGCCGCG
>CAIXDS010000311.1 GCA_903918195.1 uncultured Acetobacteraceae bacterium
CCTTCCACGAAGGCTCCTCACCACTGGGATGCCGGACGCGATCCACACCTGCCAGGGATTGGGAGGTTGCTGGCAGCCTGGATTTTACCTTTTTTAATCAATGAGATCGCTTAACCTAGTGCCTATGGGGCAAAGCCCCTGCCAGGGTCCGGGGCAGCGCCCCGGCAGCTACCCGGGTCTGCGAGCCTCAATAATCCCCGACATCACATAGTCCTCGATACGCCGCCCCGGCGCCCAGGTCCTGATCAGATCACGGCTTTCCGGTTTCGCGGTAACGCGGATGTCCACGAACCCGGCCTCCGCGAGCCACAATTCGATCTTCTCCACCGGCGCCGCCCCAACCACGCAGCCGCAGATCAGCGCCGGATCGGCCTGCAGGTCGGGCGGCAGCGGGGCGGTGTTCACCACGTCCGAGATGGCCAGACGACCGCCCGGTTTCAGCACGCGGAACGCCTCGCGGAAAACCTGCGGCTTGTCGGGGACGAGATTGACCACGCAGTTGGAGATGATCACGTCCGCCGTGCCGTCGGCGATCGGCAGGTGCTCGATCTCGCCCAGCCGGAACTCCACGTTCGCGGCGCCGACCCTGGCGGCATTCGCGCGTGCCTTCGCCAGCATTTCGTGCGTCATATCGACGCCGATCACATGCCCGCCGGGGCCGACCTGTCGCGCCGCAAGGAGGCAGTCGAAACCGGCGCCGCTGCCGAGATCGACGACGGTTTCGCCGGGCTGCAGGGCGGCGATTGCCTGCGGGTTGCCGCAGCCAAGCCCGAGATTGGCGCCGCCCGGAACGGCCGCCAGCTCCGCCTCGGAATAGCCCATCTGGCGCGACTTCTCGGCCGAGACGGTTTCGGTGGAAGCGCCACAGCACGACGACGAAGCCGGACCGCAGCAATCCCCGCTTTCGGCGGCGGCGGCGATGCCGCCGTAGCGGGCGCGGACCATGTCCTTGAGTTCAGTGGTTTCCATGTTGCCTCTCCCTGTCAGGAAAATTCACGCCCGGCCCGCCTCGTACCAAACGCGGGTCCGGGTCACGATCCGCACAACCGACAGCATGACGGGCACTTCGACCAGCACCCCGACCACGGTGGCCAGCGCTGCCCCCGATCCCAGCCCGAACAGGCTGATCGCCGCGGCGACCGCCAGTTCGAAGAAATTCGACGCGCCGATCAGCGCCGCCGGGGCGGCCACGCACCACGCCACGCCAAACCGCCGGCTGAGCCAGTAGGCGAGGCCCGCGTTGAAATACACCTGGATGATAATCGGCACCGCCAGCAGCCCGATCACCAGCGGCTGCGCCAGGATGCGTTCCCCCTGGAAGCCGAACAGCAGCACCAGCGTGGCGAGCAACGCCAGCAGCGATACCGGCCCGAGCACGGCCAGCGTCCGCCGCAGCGCAGGCTCGCCGCCCGCGGCCAGCAGCGCGCGCCGCCACGCCTGCGCCACAACCACCGGCACGACGATGTAAAGAACCACCGACAGCAGCAATGTCGCCCAGGGCACCGTGATCGAAGCAACACCGAGCAGCAGCCCGACAATCGGCGCGAAGGCGAACACCATGATGATGTCGTTCAGCGCCACCTGGCTCAGGGTGAAATGCGGCTCGCCGTCGCACAGGTTGGACCACACGAACACCATGGCGGTGCATGGCGCCGCAGCAAGCAGGATCAGCCCGGCGATATAGGACGGGATCTGCCCGGCCGGCAGCAGCGGGGCAAACAGGTGGCCGATGAACAACCAGCCCAGCAGCGCCATCGAGAACGGCTTGACCAGCCAGTTGATCGCCACGGTGACCGCCACGCCGCGCCAGTGTTCGCGCACCTGCCCGAGTGCGTGAAAATCGATCTTCAGCAGCATCGGCACGATCATCAGCCACACAAGCCCGGCGACCGGCAGATGGACGTGCGCCAGTTCCGCCACCGAGATGACGGCGAACGCGCCGGGTAGCAGATGGCCGAGCAGAATCCCCACGGCGATGCACAGCGCCACCCAAAGCGACAGGTAGCGTTCGAAGGAACCGAGCGCGGGCGAAGGGCGGACGCCGGCCAAAGCCTGAGCCGTGCTCATGGCGCGTCCTTCCGCAGCACAATCTGACCGGCTTCATCCACCACCGGGGCGCCGTCCTCCTTGGCGAAGGCGCCGCGCTGCGGCCGCGGCAGGATGTCGAGCACCGTCTCCGATGGCCGGCACAGCCGCACGCCGCGCGGGGTGACGACGATCGGGCGTTCGATCAGGATCGGCTGCGCCAGCATGGCGTCAATAAGCTGATCGTCGGTGAGCGCCTTGTCGCCGAGGCCGAGCGTGTCGTACGGCGTGCCCTTGCGGCGCAGCAGGGCGCGCACACCGATGCCCATGCGGGCGATCAGATCGATCAGTTCCGCGCGCGTGGGCGGGGTTTTCAGGTACTCGATGACGCGCGGCTCCTCGCCGCTGTTGCGGATCAGCGCCAGCACGTTGCGTGACGTGCCGCAGGCCGGGTTGTGGTAGATGGTAACGGTCACGACGCTTCTCCGGTGGCGCAAGAAAGCGGGATGTAGCGGACCCATTCAGGCATTGTTCCCCCCCGAACCGGGCAAGCACGGCCCTGTCGCTGACCCGAGGCCACAGCAGTTCTCGGTGAGGTAGCCGAGCAGCCCGTTCATCACGGCGAAGTCGGTGGCATAGAATATCTGTCGGCTCACGCGGCGCTGGGTGACCAGTCCGGCCTGGGTCAGTTGCTGCAGGTGGAACGTCAGCGACGACGGCGGCATGTCCAGCGCCGCGGCGATGGTGCCCGCCGGCAGCCCGTCCGGGCCGCGCTGGACCAGCATGCGGAACACCGCCAGCCGCGTCTCGTGCGCCAGCGCACCGAGGGCGGCGATCACCTGCTTTGCGTCCATGGCTCCGGCCATTGAGGTTCTCTCTTCGACTATGAATGTTAGGACAGGGCGGGGAACATATCAACGATATTTTTCGAAAGATCGAATGGTTGCCGCCCCCGGAAAACCAATGGCCATGCTTCGGCCGACAGGTGAGTATCCGCCCGTCAAAAACTGAACGTTTGGTGGAAAATGGCAATCATCGCCCCCAAGCCGACCCGTGGCTATCCCTGGTATCTGCGCCTGTTCTTCCGGCGACAGGCGCGAAAATACGGCAGGACGCTCTCACCCTCGTGGCTGTGGGGCCGTTTCCCCGGGCATTTCGGCGGTCTGCTGTTTCTGCTGTGGCGGTTTCAGCGCCGCGGCTTCCCGGTGGACACCGCCTTGCGCAGCCTCGTATCGGCCCGGGTGGCGCAACTGAACGGCTGCGCCTTCTGCGTCGATCTCAATGCCTACAATCTGCTGCAGGCCGAGGGTTCAACCGCCAAGGCGGAGGAGGTTGACCGCTGGCGCAACAGTTCCCTCTATTCGGACCGCGAACGCGCCGCGCTGGACTACGCCGAGGCGATGACGGACACCACCAGGCGCGTCCTGCCGGCGCAGATAGACGCCCTGCGCGCGCATTTCGATGATGACGGTATCGTCGCCCTCACCGCCTGGATCGCGTTCCAGAATCTGTCCGCGAAGTTCAACGCGGCTCTCGGCGCCGAGGAGAACGGGCTTTGCCGGTGGAATGCCCGGCAGAGCCCTACCTGACCAGCAACTCCGCCACGAACGCCGGCACCACGCGCGTTGCCGGTCCGTGGCGGGCCTCGTCGAACAGCGCCGCGCCATTCGACGGCTCCAGGTTCAGCTCCACCGTGCGCGCCCGGTCGCGCACCGCGGCCACGAAGCCCGCCGCCGGATAGACATGCCCGGACGTGCCGATCGACACGAACAGCCCGCACCCTTCCAGGGCCGCGCCGATCTCCGCCATGTGCATCGGCACCTCGCCGAACCAGACGATGTCCGGCCGCACCCCGCCCGCGCGCCGGCACCGCGGGCAGGCGCTGTCCACGCCCATGTCGCCCTGCCAGCCCAAGGTCGCGCCGCAGCCCAGGCAGCGCGCCCGCCGCAACGCGCCGTGCATGTGCAGCATCCGCTCGCTGCCTGCCCGCGCGTGCAGGTCGTCAACGTTCTGCGTCACCAGAAGGAAATCACCACCGCGCGCAACCCATTCGCGCTCCAGCTCCACCAGGGCCAGGTGGGCCGCATTCGGCGCCACCGCATCGAGCTGCGCCCGCCGCGCATTGTAGAACGCATGCACCCGCGCCGGATCACGCCGGAACGCCTGCGGCGTCGCCACGTCCTCAATTCGTTCCGTGTGCCAAAGCCCGTCGGTGGCGCGGAACGTCGCCAGCCCCGATTCCTGGCTTATTCCCGCCCCGGTCAGCACGACCAATCCCGGCAGCGCATCAGTGGAGCGCATATTCCACCTCCGGCGTGTACACCGACGCCTCCTTGCCCAGACGTGAACTGAACAAAACAAAATGCTCCACCGGCAATGGCCCGGCCCGGAACAGGTTATGGCTCTGCACGAAGGCCGCCAGCTTGCCTTCCGCCGCATCGCGCAGCCGCGCCAGCGACACGTGCGGCGTGAAGCGCCGCCGCTCCGGCTCGCAGCCCACCCGTTGCAGCGCGGTCTCCACCTTGTTGCGCAGCGCCTCCAGCGCCGGGTTCTTTTCCACCCCCACCCACAGCGCGTTCTCCTGCCCGCCTTTGCTAAAGGTCCCCACCCCGGCCAGCACCAGCGGAAAGGCCCGCGCGTACAGAGTCGCCAGCGCGAGGTCGATCTCCTCGGCCCGGTGCGCCGGCACCTCGCCGATGAAGCGCAACGTCAGGTGGTAGTTCTCCGGCGGCACCCAGCGCGCCCCTGGAACGCCACCCGCCAGCGAGGCCAGAATCTGCTTGGTCTCCCAGGCGAAGTCCAGACCGACGAACAGCCTCATCGTCGCAGCCCACCCATCACCCTGCTCAGGACGCGCGCACCTCAGCCAGCAGCCGCTCCACCAGCGGCAGCAGGCGGGCCACGATTCGCCGCACCCCCTCGGGATTGGGATGGATGCCGTCCGGCTGGTTCAGCGCCGGGTCGCGCGCCACGCCGGCCAGGAAAAACGGATCGTAGATCACCCCGGCCCGTGCCCCCAGCCGGTCGAACACCGCCCGGAAGTCCCGCCCGTACTCCGGCCCCAGATTGGGCGGCGCCAGCATGCCCGACAACAGCACCGGAATCCGCTTGGCCGCCAATCCGTCCAAAATCGCCGCCAAATTCGCCTCGGTGGCCGACGGGTCCAGGCCGCGCAGCCCGTCATTGCCGCCCAGTTCCACGATCGCCGCGTCCGCCCCGTCCGCCAGCACCCAGTCCAGCCGCGCCCGCCCGCCCGCCGTGGTGTCGCCCGAGACCGCCCCGTCCACCATCACCACATCATGCCCGTGCGCCCGCAGCGCCTCGGCCAGGCGTGCCTGGAACCCGTCCTGCCGCGCCAGCCCGTAGCCCGCCGCCAGCGAATCGCCCAGCACCAGCAGCCGCACCGGCGCCGCCCGCGCCACCCGGGCGAAAACCAGGCACCCGGCCGCGACCGCCGCTTTCAGGACGCGCCGGCGAGGGCCATATCGATCACCCATGGATGCCATTGCCCCTCCGCGCCCCGCGCCCGACGCCCGAATCGCCAGCCCGATCGTCCAGGTCCGCGACCTCCGCCTGACCGTGCAATCAAGCGCCGGGCCGGTCAACATCCTGCGAGGCATCGATCTCGACATTGACGGCGGCGCCGCGGTCGGCATCGTCGGCCCCTCCGGCTCGGGCAAGACCAGCCTGCTCATGGTGCTTGCCGGACTCGAACGCGCCACCTCCGGCAGCGTCCGGGTCGCCGGCCATGACCTCACCTCGATGTCCGAAGATTCGCTGGCCCGCCTGCGCCGCGCCTCCATCGGCATCGTCTTCCAGGCGTTTCACCTGATCCCCACCATGACCGCGCTGGAAAACGTCGCCATCCCGCTGGAACTGGCCGGCGACGCCGCCGCCACCGACCGCTCCGAGTCCTGCCTGCGCGCCGTCGGCCTCGGCCACCGCCTGACCCACCTGCCCGGCCAACTCTCCGGCGGCGAACAACAGCGAGTCGCCCTGGCCCGCGCCTTCGCCCCCGCCCCCCGCCTGCTGCTCGCCGACGAACCCACCGGCAACCTCGACCGCGCCACCGGGGAAGCGGTCATGGAACTGATGTTCGCCCTGCGCGAACAACGCGGCTCCACCCTGATGCTGATCACCCACGACCCCGACCTCGCCCACCGCTGCGGCCGCATCGTGCACATCGCCGACGGCAGGGTCGTGGCCTGATGGGTGGGTGCCAGCAAGTAAGGCCAGGGGCTCTGCCCCTGGACCCCGCCAAGGGCCGAGAGGCCCCTGGACCCCATTCGTTTAAGGGCTTTGAGAAGAGGGGGGTGAGGAGGTGCATCGGCCTCTCCTCACCCCCCTCTTCTCAATGCCCTTTAAGGGATGGGTTCCAAGGGCCTCCCGGCCCTTGGCGGGTCCAGGGCAGAGCCCTGGCCTTCCTTCCTTGCATCCGCCCATGAGCCTCGTCCTGCGGTTGGCGAGGCGCGAACTGCGCGGCGGCGTGCGCGGTTTGGGCATTGTGCTGGCGTGTCTGGCGTTGGGCGTGGCGGCGATTGCGGCCGTCGGCACGTTGCGCGAGGGCATCGAGCGCGGGTTGGCGCGGGACGGGTCGCGCATTCTGGGCGGGGACCTGTCCGTGCAGGGCGGGGCGCAGCCTTTGCCCGATGCGCTGCGGGTGTGGCTGCGCGGGCGCGGGGCGAAGGTGTCGGATGCGGTCACCATGCGGTCGATGCTGGTGGCGCCATCGGGTGAGCGCCTTCTGGTCGAGTTGAAGGCGGTGGACGGGGCCTGGCCGTTGCTGGGGACGGCGGTGCTTGATCCGCCCGGCCCGGTGCAGCCGGCGCTGGCCGATGGGCTGGTGGCGGAGCGGCTGGTGCTGGAACGGCTGGGTGTGCAGCCGGGGGCCACGCTGCGGCTGGGCGGCGCGCCGTTCGTGCTGCGGGCGGTGCTGGCGGACGAGCCGGACCGGGTGGCGAGCCCGTCGATCTTCGGACCACGGGTGCTGATCGGGCTGGAGTCGTTGCCGCGCACAGGGCTGCTGGCGCCGGGGGCGATTGCCGAGCATGCGCTGCGCGCGGTGCTGCCGCCGGGGACGGATGTGGTGGAGACCATCGCGGCGTTGCGGGCGGCGTTCCCCGGCACCGGCTGGCGGATTCGCGATGCACGCGAGGCGGCGCCGGGGGTGAACCAGTTCATCGACCGCACCAGCCTGTTCATGACGCTGGTCGGCCTGACCAGCCTGCTGGTGGGTGGCATCGGGGTGGCGAATGGGGTGAACGCCTGGGTGCTGGCGCGGGCGCGCACCATCGCCACGCTGCGCTGCCTGGGCGCGTCGCCGCGCCTGGTGTTCGCGGTGTGCCTGGTGCAGGTGATGGCGCTGGCCTCCCTGGGGGTGCTGATCGGGCTGGTGGCCGGCGCGGCCCTGCCGGCTCTGGCGGCGGTGGGACTGGCCGGAGTGCTGCCGGTGGTGCCGGAGACCGGGCCGTTCCTGTGGCCGTTGCTGCTGGCGGCGGGCTACGGGTTGCTCACCGCGGCGGCGTTTGCCCTCTGGCCGCTCGGGCGGGCCATGCGCATTCCGGGGGCGGCGCTGTTCCGCGATGCGCTGCTGCCGGACGCGACGCGTGCGCCCGTGTGGCTGGTGGCGGCCAATGTGGGGGTGGTGGCCGCGCTGGTGGCGTTGACCGTGGCCGCCGCCGATGAACGCCGCTTTGCCCTGTATTTCTGCCTCGGCGCGGCAGCTACGCTGCTGCTGTTCCGGGCCGGCGGCTGGGCGCTGATGCGGCTGGCGGCCTGGGTGCCGGCGCCGCCGTTTCCCTGGGCGCGGCTGGGCCTGTCCAACCTGCACCGTCCGGGCGCACCGACGCCGCTGATGCTGGTCTCGGTCGGGCTCGGCCTGTCCACCCTGGCGGCGGTCGCGCTGATCGAGGGCAATATCCGCCGCCAGATCATGGAGCAACTGCCGCAGGACGCGCCGAGCTTTTATTTCATCGACATCCAGAACGATCAGATGGACGCGTTTCGCCGCATCGTGGCCGGCGTGCCCGGCGTGCATGATCTGCGCGAGGTGCCCAGCCTGCGGGCGCGGGTGGTGGCGGTGAATGAGGTACCGGCCGAGCGCGTGGCGGCGACGCCGGACACGACCTGGGCATTGCGCGGCGATCGCGGCCTGACCTATGCGCATGCCATGCCCGAGGGCACGCGGCTGGTGGCCGGGTCCTGGTGGCCGGCCGACTATGACGGCCCGCCGCTGGTGTCGTTCGACGCCACGCTGGCGCGCGGCTGGGGCGTACATGTGGGCGACAGCATCCGGCTGAACGTGCTGGGCCGCGACATCGATTTCCGGGTGGCCAGCCTGCGCGACATCGGCTGGCGGTCGCTCGGCATCAATTTCACCCTGGTCGCCAGCCCCGGCCTGCTGGAGCGCGCGCCGCACACGCATATCGCCACCCTGCGCGCCGCCCCCGCCGAGCAGGCAGCGCTGCTGCGGGCGGTGACGGATGCCCTGCCGAACGTGTCCGGCATCCGGGTGGCCGACGTACTGGCCACCGTGGCCGAACTGCTGGGCCGGATCGGTGCGGCGCTGGGCGCGACCGCGGCGGTGACGCTGGCGGCCGGCGCGCTGGTGCTGGCCGGCGCGGTGGCGGCGGGGCAGCGCCGACGCATTCAGGAGGCGGTAATCCTGAAAAGTCTGGGCGCCACCCGGGCGCAGATCCGCGCCGCCTGGCTGGTCGAGTTCGGCGTACTCGGCATCGTGGCGGGGCTGCTGGCCGCGTTGGTGGGGACGGCTTCGTCCTGGGCCGTGGTGCGCGAAGTGATGGGGGCGGACTGGTCATTCCTGCCGCTGCGCCTGGCGGTCACGGTAGCGGGCTGTGTAGCGCTGATGCTGGCTTTCGGGTATGTTGGAACCGCGGCGGCGCTGCGGGTACGGGCGGCCCCGCTGCTGCGGAACGAATAGGGAATAGGTTACGCCGAATTCGCTTGATCACGGGCGTAATTGTCCCAAAATGTAACGCTCAGGTATCCCCCTTTCACGAGGAAAACACAGACCATGGCTTTCAGTCCCGACTATCGGACCTACACGGGCGCGACCCGCGCAGCCGAAACGGCAGCGGTACTGGATGCGGGCCTGCGTGCGTACATGCTGCGCGTCTACAACTGGATGGCGTCCGGCCTGGTCCTCACCGGCATCGTGGCCCTGGCAATCGCCAGCACGAGCCTGCTCGACCTGTTCTACCCGCTGGTGATGACACCGAGCGGGCGGATGGTGCATTCGCCGACAATCCTGGCCTGGATCAGCATTTTCGCGCCGTTGGCTTTCGTCCTGGTGCTGAACATCGGCGTCAACCGGCTGTCCACCGCAGCCGTGCAGGCGCTTTACTGGACCTTCTGCCTGGCGATGGGCGCCAGCATGACGAATCTGTTCGTCATCTACACGGGCGAGAGCGTCGCCCGGGTGTTCTTCATCACCGCCGGCACGTTCGCGGCCATGAGCATCTGGGGCTACACCACCCGCACCGACCTGACGAAGCTGGGCAGCTTCCTGATCATGGGGCTGTTCGGCATCATCCTGGCCAGCCTAGTGAACATCTTCCTGGGCAGCTCCGGCCTGCAGTTCGCCATCTGCATCATCGGCGTGCTGGTGTTCACCGGCCTCACCGCCTACGACACCCAGCGCATCAAGTCGGAGTTCGTGCAGTTCGCCTATGCCTATGGCCCGAACGAAGCGGCCAAGCGCAGCGTGTATGACGCGCTCGGCCTCTACCTGAACTTCGTCAACCTGTTCCAAATGCTGCTCTCGCTGCTCGGCAACCGCAACGAATAGCCGGCCGAACCGCTGCCACAAAAAAAGGGCTCCAGCCCATCCGGGCTGGAGCCCTTTCCTTGTACGGGCTGCCGGGTGGCGTCAGGCGGCCTTGAGGAAGTTCACCAGCTTTGCCGCCGCCGTCAGCTTGTCGGTCGCGTCGAGGGCGGCGAGTTCAGCCGCCAGACGGTCCATGGCCGACTCGTAGATCTGCCGTTCGGAGAAGCTCTGGTCGGGCTGGCCGGCATTGCGGTGCAGGTCGCGCACCACCTCGGCAATGGCGATCGGGTCGCCGGAGTTGATCTTCGCCTCGTATTCCTGCGCCCGGCGCGACCACATGGTGCGCTTGATGCGGGCGCGACCGCGCAGCACCGCCAGGGCCTCGTCGAACTTCGCCTGGGTGGCCAGCTTGCGCAGCCCGGCGGTGCGGGCCTTGGCGACCGGCACCCGCAGGGTCATGCGGTTTTCCTCGAAGGTGATGTGGATGAGTTCCAGGCGATGGCCGGCGATGTCCTCGACGGCGATCTTCTCCACCTTGCCTACCCCGTGCGTCGGATAGACAACGTAGTCACCCTCGACAAAATTCTCTTCCTTGGCGATGGCACGAACGGCCAGGATCGGGCGCATGCCTTGCGTCCCGTTCATCGGCCTGGACTCGCCAACTTTCGTCTCGACAACCTTCGCGTCAGCAGTCTTCACGTCCTGTGTCTTCGCATCCTGGGGTTTGGCCTCAGCCGGTCTGGCCGAGGGCACTGCAGCGTCTTGATCCGACGGTGTTTCCTGGAGCTTAACCGCTTGAACTTTCGGATCGGGCGGCTTTGCCTCGGGTGCCTCCGGCGGGGCGGCAGGTTCTTCCGCCACCGTGGTGCCGGGCACGTTGGTGGACTGTGCCGGCAGCGTTTCCGGCCCGGATGTCCTGGCCGGTGCTGGCTGCGTTTTTGCGGCGGCCGGCGGCGGCGATTCGGCGTTGCTGATGGCGGCGCCTGTCACGTCAGGCGTTGCCGCCGCAGCCTTAACGCCCTGTGGCACCGCGCATCCGTTCTTATCGGTCCCGCTCTTGCCGCCACCCGCCGGACTGCTATCGGTTCGCGCCGCCACCGGAGGTTCACCTCCAGAAGGCGGGATGACGGCGTTGCGCTCGCTGGTTGCGGACGCTTTCATTGCGAACCTCGTTGCTCAAGAAACGTCGGGATCGCCCGCGGCGTCTTCAACAGGACAAGGAACACCGATCGGCCAAAGAGTGATGGCCGCCGCCTTGATACTGCGGAGTTGCCGTGTGGCGCAGGCGGAGACAACACCGGGCACTCGCATAGGCGAGTCACCTCAGGCATGGCCCTTCACGCCGGCGAGGGCATCATAGCTGATTTGGGCACGCGATCATAGACCCGCAAGACCGCGCAACTCCCCCATCCGCCGCATTTGGCGAATAGCTGGGTCGCCAGGCAAACCAAGCGCGCCCGCCGCCGCGGTCTTGCCACGCCGAACATGCCCGGCTCCGCCAGCGTTGTTAGCGGCCGGCTCCGCCGGAATGGATTGCGCCGACGGCTCCGCCGCAACGGATTAGGACTCCGGCTCCGCCTAAGGCGCGCCCGGCTCCGGTGAGAACAGAGTCGCCTTGTCTGGCTTGTCCTTCCACTCGTCCGCATCGGCCGGCGGCTCGCCCTTGCGGGTGATGTTCGGCCACAGCGCCGCGTAGGTCCGGTTGGTTTCCGCCCAGGCAGCCGCCCGGTCGTCGCTGTCGGGAACAATCGCCGCCGCCGGGCATTCCGGTTCGCACACCCCGCAGTCGATGCACTCGTCGGGATTGATCGCCAGCATGTTCTCGCCGACGTAGAAGCAGTCCACCGGGCAGACTTCCACGCAGTCCATGTATTTGCAGCGGATGCAGTTTTCGGTGACCACGTAGGTCATCGCGGACTCCTGGTCGGGATGCAATCAGACGGGCGATATGACGCTCTTTCGCCGCTGCCGCAAGTGTCTGTCGGCACCGCGCCATCGTTTCGCTCCGTAATCTCCCGGTAGAGCAGCCGTGCTTCGCTTGCAGGGCCCCGCCGCGCGGCCAGCGACAGCACCTCCAGCACCAGCACGCGGCCCCGCAGCGGCAGCGTGAGCACGTCGCCCGGGCGCAGCCGCGCATGCGGCTTGTCGGTCGGCTGGCGGTTGATGCGCAGCCCGCCCTCGCCGACCAGCCGGGCGCACTCGGCGCGCGCCTTCATGAAGCGGGCGCACCACAGCCATTTGTCCAGCCGCTGCCACGCCCGGTCCTCGCCCCGGTCCTCGGCGACGTCATCGGTGCCGGGCCGCCCCGCCAGCATCAGCCACGCAGCGCCGCCAGAGCGGCAAACGGGTGGTCGGGCGGCGGCGGGCGGCGGGCGGGCGGCGGGGCGGGCGGGCGGCGGCGCAGCCGGGTGGCCATCGCCGGCATCGGCGGGCCGAACTGGCCGTCCGCCAGCACGCCCGCCGGAATCAGCCGGAAGCCGAGACCGCGCAGCACCGCCGGCACCAGCTCGGGCCGCACCGACAGCTGCGACGCCAGGCCGACGGGCAACGGCACCGGCCGGGACCGCGCGGCAAAGGCCAGCTCGGCGGCGATCCGCTCGGCCACGTCGAGCCGCACCAGCACCGGCCCGGCCTCCACCCAGCCCATCGCCGCGGCAAACCCCGCCGGCCAGTCCGGCGGCGGAGCCATCGAAACCAGCCCCGGTGCCGGCAGCGCGGGCACCGCAATGCCACGCCGCAGCGCCCACAGCAGTGCCCGCATCGGCACCGCGCGGGGCTTCAGCAGCGCCGGCACGAACAGCGCCTGCCGCCCGGCACGCACGCCCAGCGCCTTCAGCCGGCCGCGCAGGGCCGGCGGAACATCGTCCTCGGTGGCACCCGGCACCACCCCCAGCCCCTCGACCAGCCGGTGCAACGGCCCGCGCAGCGCCGAATCGGCATCGGCCGCCGCCGCTGCCGCCACCAGCGGCGCCAGCGCCGCCTGCACCTGGGCGGCGACAAACCGCTGCAGCCGCACCCGCACCCGCTCACGCGACGGCCCGTCCAGGAACTCGCTGTCCAGCACATCGACCTGTGGACGCAAGGCGTCCGGCCCGGGCCGCAGCCGCGCCACCGGCGCGCCGGCCCAGGTGATGCGCTGGTCCGCCAGCCAGGCAATCCCCGTATCCGGCTCGCCCTCCAGCCGGCTCACCCGCAGCGGCATCTCCTCGCGCAGCGCCCGGCGGGCCGCCCGCAGCACCAGCCGCCGCGCCTCGCCCTCGCTCATCGGGTCAGGCACGAAGCCGAACCCCTCCACGTGGCCGACCGGATGCCCCTCGACCACCACCTCGCCCCGCCGCGTCACCGCCGACAGCAGGTCGTCCCCGTCCCCCGCTTCCAGCCGGCGCATAAGATGGGCGGCGCGGCGATCGACGAAGCGGGTGGTCAGGCGCTCGTGCAGCACGTCGGACAGCCGGTCCTCGACCTCACGGGCGCGGCCCTGCCAGTGCGGCGCATCTGGCACCCAGTCGG
This sequence comes from uncultured Acetobacteraceae bacterium, assembly GCA_903918195.1. Lineage (GTDB taxonomy): Bacteria > Pseudomonadota > Alphaproteobacteria > Acetobacterales > Acetobacteraceae > Rhodovastum. The sequence continues at coordinate 13,322 of CAIXDS010000311.1, forward strand.
CGCGGGCGGCGATATAGGTCCACACCCGCACCCCGGCGAGCCGCTGCATCAGCGTGTCGATGTCACCGTCGGCGCGGTCCAGCGCGGCGATCTGGCCGGCGATCCAGTCGGTCGGCAGCCGCCCGTCGCGCACCACGTGGCCGAACACCCGGCCGCACAGGCGCACATGGCTGTCCTCGGCCAGCTTGCGGAAATCCGGGATCTGGCAGGCTTCCCACAGCAGCCGCACCCGCGTCCGGCCGCGGGCCAGGCCGCGCATCTCCGGCTCGCGCGCCAGGGTGGCCAGGGTCTGCAGGTCGGTGGCGTCGTTGCCGCGCACCAGCCCGGGCCGCGGCGGCGGCGCCAGCAGGGTGGCCAGCAGCGCGTCCACATGGGTGAAATCGAGCGCGCTGTTGCGCCAGCACAAATGGTCCAGCCGCTCGAAACTGTGCGTCTCCACCGCCTGGGCGATCTCGGGCGGCAGCGGCGGACAGTCGGCGGTGGTGCCGAAGGTGCCGTCGCGCATGCCCCGCCCGGCCCGCCCGGCGATCTGCGCCACCTCCGGCGCATTCAGCGCCCGCGGCCGGTGGCCGTCGAATTTGCGCACGCGGGCGAAGGCGACATGGTCCACATCCATGTTCAGCCCCATGCCGATGGCATCCGTGGCCACCAGGAAGTCCACTTCCTTGTCCTGGTACAGCGCCACCTGGGCGTTGCGGGTGCGCGGCGACAGCCGCCCCATCACCACCGCGCAGCCACCGCGGCGGCGGCGGATCAGCTCGGCAATGGCGTAGACCTCGGCGGCGCTGAACGCGACCACGGCGGTGCGCGGCGGCACCCGCGACAGCTTGACCGGGCCGGCATGCAGCAGCTGCGACAGCCGCGGCCGGGTTTCCACCACCGCCTGCGGCACCAGCAGCTGCAGCAGCGGGCGGATGGTCTCCGCGCCCAGGAACATGGTCTCGACCATGCCCCGCGCATGCAGCAGCCGCTCGGTGAACACATGGCCGCGGTCGGGGTCGGCGCAGAGCTGGATCTCGTCCACCGCCAGGAACTCGACCGGGCGGTCGAGCGGCATCGCCTCGGTGGTGCAGGAGAACCAGCGCGCCTCCGGCGGGATGATTTTCTCCTCGCCGGTGATCAGCGCCACGTGCCGGGCGCCCTTGCGCGCCACCATACGGTCGTAGTTCTCGCGCGCCAGCAGGCGCAGCGGGAAGCCGATGATGCCGGAGGCGTGCCCCAGCAGGCGTTCGATGGCCAGATGCGTCTTGCCCGTGTTGGTGGGACCTAGGACGGCCCTCACCCGCGCCGGCAGGTCGCCGCGTGCGAATCCAGACATGGGTGGAATGGTTGGGTGCGGCGGCGCGGAACGCAAGCCCCATCCGCTGAGCGGGGGCACGGCGCAATGTTGCCGGCGCCGCCGCCGTGGCGCTACCCTGCTGCGGAAGACGGAGAAATACGAGCGATGGACTTGACGATATTATCCGCGGTCCTGGTGGTCGCGTTCGGGCTGCTGGCCACCGATGCCGTCGTGCATTCGGGCAGCGTTGCCGTCCAGGTGGCCGGACCGTCCGACGTTTACAAAAAAATCATCGACCAGCGAAGCCTGGAGACGGTGTTCGCTTCCCAGCTCGACCGGATCGCCGGCACCGTCTCGGTGGCGAACGCGCCGGAAATCCGCTCCAGCAGCGACGAGGGCATCGGCATGGTTCTCGCCGAGTCGGCCAACCTGAAGCCGCTCGCCTTCGCGCTGCAGCGACAGATGGGCTACAATCCGGACCACCTTCGCTTTGCCCTGTTCCTGCAGAACGGCACATTGCGCGGCGTGGTTTCCGGCGACGGCCGTTCGCGCGGCAAGTTCAGCCAGGAGTTCGAGCCCGAGAAGGACGAGCCACTGCTGAACTTCATTCAGCGCTGCGCCACCTGGGGCGCTTCGCAACTGGCGCCCTACACCACCGCGCTGTTCCTGCTGCAACACCATGCCGGCGACGGCGACTTCCGCGACGTGGAGGCGCTGGCCGCGCACGCCCTGGCGGCGCTGCCGCCGGTGCCGGTCAACCAGGAACGGTCACAATTCGAAAATCTGCTCGGCCTGGTCGAGCTTTTCCGCAACGACCCGCACGCGGCGCAACGCCACTTCCAGGCCGCCGCCGATGCCTGGCCCGACAGCGCGGTGCCGGTGCTGAACCTCGCCTTCACCCAGGTTCAGCTGGACGACAATGCCGCCGCCGCCGCCCGGATGCGCGCCCTGCTGGGCCGGATGCACTCCCTGTTGGACAGCATGTCGCACGTCCCCAAGCCGTTGATCGCCGCCGCGCACATGACGCTGGCGGCGTCGTTGATGGGGCAGCATGACCTCGACGGCGCCGAGGCGGAGCTGAAAAAGGCGCTGGAAATCAACCCCGACAGCGCCTCGGCCACCGAATTGCTGGCGGAGCTGAAGCAGCAGCGCGGCGATGATGCCGGCGCCCGGCGCCTGTACCGCCTGGCGCCGCGCAACTCCACCTCGGTCGAGAATTTCGGCGAGCTGGCGGTGCTGTATTTCCACCTCTCCTGGCACGACAACGAACCGGTCACCCGCAGCCGGTTCAGCAACCCCGGCGTCGTCAACCTGCACTAGAGCAACAGCGGCCTGTCTTATGCGCCCGGCGGCGCGCAGGAGCCGCCGCCGAGCACGCAGAACCGGGCACAGTGCGGATGATTGAGTGCGACCGGCCGCGCCGCCGCGGCCAGGGTGGCGCCAAGCTCGAAGCGCGCATCGTAGGGCAGCAGGGTGCAGGCGACCACGCCGGGGCGGTCCGCGCCTTTGCGCTTCACCGCCATCCGCGCGGTCGCGCACATCAGGTCGTCCGGCCGCTGGTGCAATATGTCCCAGCAGGCGGTGGTGATCTCCGGAACATCCGCGGCCGCGTCCATCTCCGGGAACAGTACCAGCGCCTGCGGGTCGCCGGCATCGAGCGGGATGGCGTGCGCCGCGAACAGCCGCGCGAAGCCCTGGCGCAGCGCCGCCTCGCCCTCCCCGGCCAGACCCTCCCCAGCGAGACCCGCCCGGCCGGCAACCCGGACGGCGACGCCGTGCCGCACCAGCCAGGCCAGCCCGTCCATCACCTGCGCGAAATTGCCGCTGCCACGCTCGGCATCGTGCCGCGCCGGGTCGGGGTGATCGAGGCTGACGCGCAACGTCAGCCTTTCGCCGTAGCTGCCGGCCAGGGCGAGCAGCGCCTCGGCATGGTGCAGCATCGGCTTCATCGCGTTGGTCAGCACCAGCGCTGCCAGACCGCGGCCGAGCACCTCCCGCAGCATCGCCGGCAGGTCACGGTTGAGAAACGGCTCGCCGCCGGTGAAGCCCACCTGCTGCAACGGCTGTTGCAACGCCGCCGCCTCGTCGAGCAGCGCCGTCACCTCGCCGGCCGACATGTAGGCCAGCGCATCGTTGCGCGGGCTGCTGTCGATGTAGCAATGGGCGCAGGTGATGTTGCAGAGCGTGCCGGTGTTGATCCACAGCATCCGCAGCCCGACGAAGGCCACGCTGGCGCGCGGCGCCCCCTGCGCGGTCACCAGCGGATCGCAAAACTTCGCGGCATCAAGCCGGCGCGGCGGCAGAGGGGCGGCTGGGCTGTTCATGCGGTTCGATCTTCGCGGTCTGACGGGTCGCCGGGAAAGCGCGGCGATCAGCACATAGTTCACGCGCGCCGGCTGTCGAGCAACCATAATGCCGGCGCGAACGGGGGACGCAAAAGCCGCCCCTGCGTAGCCTGAGTTCCTTCTTTCCCGTCCGAGGCAGCATGTCCCATCCGCATCAGGACCTCACCCGCACGACGCTCGCCGTGCTGTTCATCGGCGGGCTCATGGCGGCCAGTTTCCGGGTGATGCAGCCGTTCCTGCCGGCGATCATCTGGGCGGTGACCCTGGTCATCGCCACCTGGCCGCTGATGTTGCGGGTGCAGCACTACGCCGGCAACCGCCGCGGCGCGGCCGTGCTGGTCATGACGCTGGCGTTGCTGCTGGTGCTGATCGTGCCGTTCTGGCTGGCCGTCAGCACCATCGTGGACAATCTGGATGAAATTGCCGGCCTGGTGCGGACCGTCCTGTCGCAGCCGGTGCCGCCGCCGCCGCACTGGCTGGCCGGGCTGCCGCTGGTCGGGATGCGGGCCACCCATGCCTGGGAGCAATTCACCTCGGCGGGCATGCAAGGGCTGGGCGCGACGCTGACCCCGTACGCCGGGCAACTGACCCGCTGGTTCGCCGCCGCCGTCGGCGGTCTGGGCGGGATGTTCGTGCAGTTCCTGCTGACCGTCGCCATCGCCGCGATCATGTTTGCCGGCGGTGAGCGGGCCGCCGCCACCGCGCTGCGCTTCGGCCGGCGGCTGGGCGGCGAGCGTGGCGAAGCGGCGGTGCGCCTGGCCGGTCAGGCGATCCGCGGCGTCGCCCTCGGCGTGGTGGTGACCGCGCTGGCGCAGAGCGTGCTGGGCGGCATCGGCCTGGCGATTGTCGGCGTGCCCTTCGCGCCGGTGTTGACGGCGATGATGTTCATGCTGTGCCTGGCCCAGATCGGCCCCGGGCTGGTGCTGGTCCCGGCGGTGGCATGGATGTTCTACGCCGGCGACACGCTGCTCGCGACCGTGCTGCTGGCCTTCACCGTCATCGCCATGACCATGGACAATGTCCTGCGGCCGTGGCTGATCCGCAAAGGCGCCGACCTGCCGCTGCTGCTGATCCTGGCCGGCGTCATCGGCGGGCTGATCGCGTTCGGCCTGCTGGGCATCTTCCTCGGCCCCACGGTGCTGGCGATCGGCTACACGCTGCTGAACGCCTGGATGGCGGAGGAGGACGAAGCGCCGCCGCCCTGACGGCGTCCCGGTTATCATTTGGCAAGCATCCGGGCGGCAAAACTGACGCGCGGCGGCCTTGAAACCGCTGCGCAGACGTCTCGATCATTTTGCGGCCGTGCGGTAAGCTCGGGAAGAACACTGGGGCCGGAAACATGCGCAGCACCATAACCATCGGACTGCTCGTGTTCGGCACCGTTGCCGCTCATGCCCAGGGCATCGACTGCGGCAAGGCGCGCAGTGCCGCCGAAAAAGCGATCTGCGCCAGCCCCGCCCTGATGGCGCTCGACCGCTCCATCGGCAGCGCCTATGCCGCCACCCTCGCGCAACATCCAGACCGCGCCGCCGACATGCGGCGGGACCTGCTGCGCTGGCTGCACGAGCGCGACGCCGCCTGCGCGGTACCGGCCGCGCACCTGACAGCGTGCCTGACCGGACAGCTCACCGCGCGCCTCGCCGCCCTGACGCCGGCGCCGGAAGCGGCGCCCGCCGCACCACCACCGCCGATCGCCGCAGCACCGCCGCCCCCGCCGCCGCCCCCGCCGCCGCCCGAGGTGCAGGTGCCGTCGCAGGCCAATCCGCCGGCGGCGGCGGCGTCGCTGGACGACGCCACCCTGCCCGCCACCGCCGAGGCCGGAACAAAACTGCACGTCACCAGCGCCGGCCGCTTCGCCGTAGCGCTGCACAGCAAAACAGGCGCGGCGCTGCAATTCGTCGACATGCTGACCGGCCCCTCCGACCTCAGCGGCGAGGCCGGCGCGCAGGACGGACGGCTCGATCTGCTGCTCGACGAGGGCACCTACAAGCTGCGCGCCTTCTCCGCCCCCGGCGCCACCGGCGAGGTCGGCGTCTCGGTCGGCGCCTTCCGCGATGCAGCGCCGCCGCGCGCGCTGCCGCCGCCGGGGCTTCTGTTCAGCGCCGAACTGCACGATCTGGAACAGCGCGCCTTCTGGCTCACCGTGCAGCCGGCGGCCGGCGCCACCGACGCCACCACCGGCGAAATCCGCATCGAGGCGGCCGGCCGGTCGCTGGCCGATCTGCGGCTGTGGCGCAACGGCGCGGAGCTGACCACGCTGCAGCCGGAATTCCGCACCCTCACGCCGGTCCCCGGCCATCCGCTGGCCGACCTCCGCCTGACCGGGCGCGTGCCGGCCGGCACCTACCTCGTGATCGCCTATGGCGGCCCTGCCCTGCCCTGGGCGGACGGGACCGCCGCACAACCGTTTCACCTGCGCGCGGGGAGCGCCGATGCGTTGGCCGCCGGCTGGGCCGGCGGCCAGATCGGGCCGCTTGGCAGCGAGGTTTTCACCGCCCCCGCCACCGCCTCACTGTTCCTGCTCACCCTGCCGCAGGCCGCACCGGCGGAGTTGCAAATCGGCGGCCAGACGGCGGCGATCGCCGCCAACAGCCGCGAGCCGCGCGCCATCCTGCGCACCGAAGCCGGCTATGCCCCGGTGGTCGAGGTGCGGGGCGCCGAGGGCCAGCGCTTCAGCCTGCGGGCGATGGAGCAGCCCATCGGCACCACCGCATCGAAGCCCGGCACCTGGTTCGTGTCGGCGGTCGCCACTGGCGCCGGCGGCGACGAGGTGCCGCCCGCCGTGCTGCTGGAGCGAACCGAAGACAAGGTGCCCGCGCGCATCGTCGCCGCCGCGCTGCCGAAGCTGGCGCCCGGTGCGCCGTGGCGGCGGCCGTTCAACCTGCGCGGCCCGACCACCCTGCTGTTCCAGACGCTGACCACCGGCCAAATTCAGGCGCGCGGCGCGGCTGGGCCGATCCCCCTGATCGAACCGCTTGTGCTGCAGGAAAACCTGCCGCCGGGCTTCATCGGCCTGCGTCTGCGGCCGCAGCCGGGCGCACAGGGCAGCATCGATCTGGTGGTCGGCCCGCCGGGTCCGACGCCGGCACCGGCGCCCGGCTGGCCGGCCGATCCGATGCTGCCGCTCGGCGTGCAGACCCTCGCCGCCGGCCAGCAATGGCACCTGTACGCCACCGAGGCACCCGGCGTGGTCACCGGCCTGTCGCTGCGCGCGGTCCCAGTGGCGCTGGCCGAGGGACCGCTGACGGTGACGCAACTGCCAGGCGTCGCGGTGCAGGTGCCGGTGCTGATCCCGCCGGCCGGCGCGCTCGGCGCGTCCGAAATCGGCGGCGGCGAAATTGCGGTCACGCTGGGCGAGCCGGCCCCGCAGGGCGGCCGGATGCTGACCCTGCCGGCGCCGTCGCGGGCGCGCAGCGTGGTGCTGTCCTGGCGCCCTCCCGCCGCCGCGCCGACCGACATTCCGCCGCCGCCGCACGGCGACACGGCACCGCAGCTGCGCGCCGGCACGCCGGCCTGGTTCGACCTCGCGGCCGACGAACAGCGCAGTTTTGTCCTCAGCGTGGCCGAGGGCGGGCTGTACCGGCTGGAGACACTCGGCCGGCTGCGCACGCATGGCCGCATCGCCACCCCCTTCATCGCCGATCTGGACCATGCCGAGGCCAACGGCATCGGCCAGAACATGCTGATCCAGCGCTGGCTGCGCGCCGGCCGCTATCGCGTGGACGTGGCGGCCGACGACTCCGCCGGCCATGCCGGGCTGACCGCCACCCCGGCGCCGCTGCTCGAAGGGGCGGCGCTGATCCCGGGCGGCAGCGTGCGCGCCCGGCTGCCGGCGGGCACCGGAATCGCCTTCCAGGTGGCGATCGCCGAGGCCGGCAGCTACCGGCTGGACTTGGCCGGACTCGGCCGCGACTTCACCGCCCGGCTCGACGATGCGGAGGGCTGGCCGATCGCAACCCCCGGCCCCGACAGGCTGGACCTGCAGCCCGGCCGCTACCGCCTGCTGGTCTCGCCGGAGGCGGTGGAAGCACGGGTGGTCGCCCGCCTCGCCGCCGTGCCGGCGCCGCCCGCCATCACCGGCCACGGCCCGCATGCGCTGGCCTTCGACTCCACGGCACAGGCAACATGGCGGGAACCGCCGGGGCGCGACACGCCGCGCACGCCGGATGGCTGGCAGTTCGCTCTGGCCGGCCCCGCCACCGTCACGATCGCCGTCAGCGACGGCATGCTGGCCGAGCTGTTCGCCGATGATGGCGCCACGGCCCCGCCGCTGGCCCGAATCACCCGCGACTACACCGGCACGCTGCCGGCCGGGCACTACCGGATCGAGGCGGCCAGCCTCGGCCGCAATGACCGGCTGGACTACACGCTGAAACTGTCCAGCCGGGAGCTGCAGCCGGACAATCCCCGGCAAATCACCCTGCCCGCCCATGTTCCCTTCGCGATCGACCGGGCGCGGGTGGTCAGCCTGACCAGCTTCGGCCGGGTGCCGGTGAAGGCGGTGCTGCGGCGCGCCGATGGCAGTGTCATCGCCCGTTATGGTGCCCGCGAGGATGACTGGAACATCGCCGTTTCCCGCCTGCTGCCGGAAGGCGCCTATACGCTCGACCTCGCGGCGGCGGTGCCGCCGGAGGGCGGCGAACGCGTGGCCGCCCCCGACCGGCCGGCCAGGGCCTCGGATGAGTCGGAGTCATCCTCCTCCGACAGCGACGACGCCAACGCGGCCGATCCGCAGCAGCCGCAGACCGCTTCCACCCAGGGAGCCACCCAGGGGAGCGATGCCGCCGCTGCCGACGATTCATCCAGCGACGAGGACAGCGGCACGAAAAAGCCGGACCAGCTTGTCGAACTCAGCCTGACCCTGCCGGAAGCGATGGCGGACGCCGTCGCCCCGTCGCGAACGACGGCGCTCGCGGGCGGCGGCGTGCACGTGCTGACCCTGCCGCAACCCGCACCCGGCCAGCTCCTGACCGCGGCGGCGTCCGGCACCGCCGCGTTTGTCCTCACGCTGGAGCGGCAGGACGCGGCAGGCGCATGGCAGGTGGTGGCGCTCGACCAGGGACGGGCGCCGCTGGTGGCGGTGCCCGCCGACGCGGAACAGCGGCCCTGGCGGGCGGAAATCTGGCCGATCGACGGCGGCGGCGAGTCCATCCTGTTCGCCGCCCGGGCGCTGGATGCGGCGTCCATGCCGCCCGGCCCGGCCCCGCTCGCCGCGGTGGCCGACATGCCGTTTCCGCTGGCGGTGGCGCATATCGCCCTGCCCGCGCCGGGCGTGGCCACGCTGCAGCCAGCCCCGGACGGGCTGCTGGCCGGCGGATGGCCCGGCCACGCGCTGGCCCCGGTGCAGGGGGGCATGGTGATTCCCCAGGGCGTGGATGTGTGGCTGCTGTCGCGTGGCGCGCCGGTTTCCATTGCCGCGCTTCCGTTGCAGCCGGCAGCGGACAGCCCGGTGGCACTCGCCCTGCCGGGAGGGGCGCAGGCGGTGTTGCCGGCGGCTCCGCCTGACGCCGGCACGTTGCGCGTCTGGCTGGCCGAAAGTGGGCTGGGGCAGCCCGGCATCGACGCCGGACACGGCATGGGGGCGGCGCCCGGCAGCGCGCTGGCGCTCGGCGCCACCGCGCCGGTGGTTCGCAATGCCGGATCGGACGAGGCGCTGCCGTTGCGGGTCACCCCGCTCAGCCTGACGCTGCTGCCGGCGCAAACCCCGATGTTTCCGGTTTCCCTCATGCTGGCCGGCCACGCCGCCCTGCCGGTGACGCTGCCGGCCGGCGACAAGCGGCTGCAGGCCGATCTGGCCCCCGGCACGGCGATGATCGCCGGCTGGCAGGGGAACGATGCGCTGACCGCCTGGGCTGGCGCGACCGCGCTCAGCCGGGTCGCGCCGGGCGCCTGGACCGAGGCGCTGCTGGTGAACACCGGCCCCCTCCCCGCCCCGGTCGCGCTGTCCTGGGTGCCCTCGCCGGCGGAGGAGAAGCTGCGTCCCGGCACGGTGGAAAAACGGTTCTTCGGCGCAGCCGGTGCGTTTGACCGGACGCTGGAGCCGGGCAACGGTGCCCGGCTGGTGCTGGCGGGCGACGCCGAGGCGACCGTTGTTTTCGCTGACGGGCATATCCGGCGCGGCCGGTCGATCGTGCTGGACGGCCCCGGCCGCGCCGTCATCGCCCACGGCATCGGTCCGCTGGCATTGTGGATCGAGGCTCACGGCGCGTCCCCCTGGCCACAGCCGGCGGCGCAGGCGGTCGATGCGCCAGTCCGGCTCGCCATGTCCGGTGCGGCGATGGCGCTGCGGCTGTCGCCGGACAACCCGTTGCTGCTGCATGCCACCACGACCGCGCCGGTGCTGCTGGCGCTGGCGCAGGGCGGCCGGACGGCCACGCCCGAATTATTCCCGGCCGGTGCGGAGTGGCATCGCGCGCTCGCCGCCGGACCGGCCGAGTTACGCCTGTATTCGCCGCATGACGGCCCGCTCGCCGGCACGCTGGAGCTGTCGGCGCAGCCGGTCACGCCGATCACCGAGGGGCTTGGCCCGACCGTCACGGTGGCCCCCGGCAGCAGCGCGGTGTTCGGGTTCCGGCTGACCCGCGCGGCGACGATCGGCGTCGGCGTGCGGACCGAGCCGGACGATGCCACCGTGCGCGTTCTGGACGCGGCCGGCGTGGTGCTCGGCGAAGGCGTGGCGCAGCTGCGCGCCCTGCCGGCGGGCAGCTACCTGCTGGAGGCCCGCGTGCCGCCCGGCGCCGCGACCACGATTCTGCGCCCGGCCGTGATCGGCATCACGCCGCGCGGCTCGGGACCGCCGGCGGAAGTGGCGCGGCACTATCTCGAACTGGTCGACCTGGCGCCGCAAGGGGACGCACGATGACGCGGTTTGCTCTCCTGTTGGCGCTGCTGGCAGCCCCCATGCTTGTCCCGCTGGCGCACGCGCAGGCGCCGCTCGACCGGCTGCAGCGGGCCGACGGGGCGCAGGTCGTGCCGGATCACTTCCTGCGCAGCTGGGACCCGGTCACCGTGCTGTTCGCGGCCGATACCGGTCCGGCCCAGGGCGGGCCGGAGGATGCGCCGGAGCATCTGCTGACCCTCTCCCCCGCCAAGCCGGGCGCCTGGCAATGGCTGGGGCCGCGCACGCTGCAATTCCGCCCGACCGAGCCGTGGGAACCGCTGCAACGGGTTTCCATCACCATCGGCGGGGCGACCACGACGCTGGTGCCGCTGCTGCCGGTGCCGCTACAGGCCGCGCCCCGCGAGGAGCCCAACGGCCGCGCCGATCTCGACACCGTCGCGCTGACCTTCGACCAGCCGGTCGATGAGCGCGCCCTGGCCCGGCTGCTGACCATCGAATTGCGGCCCCAGACCAGCGTCGCGCCGGCAGAGTCGCCGCCGCAGGTGCTGACCGCGCAGGATTTCACCATCCGCCCGATGGAGCGCGCCGCGCGCACGGACAAGCAGACCTATCTGATCGTCCTGCACCAGCCGATCCCGGATGGCCGCGTCGCCACGCTGCGGCTGCGCCTGTCCGACGCGCCGGGGCTGGACGACCCGACCTTCGAGCTGCGGCTGCGCAGCGCAGCGCCGTTTGTCCTGACCGACCCGTCCTGCGGCACCGGCTACAGCCATGCGCAACGCGACGAGGTGACTAACTGCAGCCCGTGGCAGGGCCACCCGCTCAAGCCGCGGCAGATCAGCCTGCGATTCTCCGAAACGCCCGAGACGCTGGACATCGTGCACGCCCGCGACGCCCTGCGAATCACCCCCGATCTGGACGATCTTGCGGTCAGCACCGGCAGCGAGCGCGAGCTGCGGATCGACGGAAAGTTCAAGGCGGAAACGGTCTATCACATCACCATCGCGCCCGGCGCCCTGCATGACACGAGCGGCCGGCCGCTCGCCGCCGCCGTGTCGGAGCGCTTCTCCTTCGACCCCGGCACCCCGTCGCTGGCCTGGGACGCCTATCAAGGCATTGTCGAGCGGCTCGGGCCGCAGATGGTGCCGCTGCGCGGCCATGGGTATGACCGGGCCGATCTGCGCCTCTATCCGATCGACCCGCTCGGCCGCGATTTCTGGCCGTTCCCGCGCGCCGGCCTGACCACCAGCGACGAGACCGCACCGCCGCTGCCCGGCCGCGAGCCGCATGCTTATGTGGAATCCGCACCGATCAGCGGCGACGACATGGCACGGCGCATCCCGGCGCTGGGCTCGCCTTCGGTGTCCGAACTGGTCGATCTGCCGATCCGGCGCGGCGGGGTGGACGCCAAATTCGGCATCGACATCGCCCCGATGCTGGCCCGCATTGCCGGCCCCCGCCAGCCCGGCACCTATCTGCTCGGGCTGCGGCCGGTGGATGGCAGCTTCCGCCAATGGGCGCGCGTGCAGGTCACCGACCTGTCGCTGAGCACGGTGGAGGAAGCCGAGCATGTGCGCTTCGTCGTCACCTCGCTGGCGACCGCCCAGCCGGTGGCGGGGGCCGAACTGCGCCTGGACGGCGTGCGCGACGAGGCCTTCGTGACCCTCGCACAGGGCATGACCGGCGCCGACGGCAGTTTTACGCTGGCCGCCCCGCTGCCGCTGGACCGCGACGGTAACCAAACAGCGGTGCGGCGCATTGTGGTGGTCAAGGCCACCGACACGCTGGTGCTGGAGCCGCAACGCGGACCGCAACAATACGCCGCCGAAGCGTGGTCGCGCCCGGACTCCGCCTGGGCCGGCTGGATCAGCGCGCCGGTGGCCGACCGCCGCGAGCAGCCGCGCCTGCTGTGCCACGTGTTCACCGAGCGGCCGATCTACCGGCCGGAGGAGCCGATCCTGATCGCCGGCATGGTGCGGCGCTATCAGGCCGGCGGGCTGGCCTACGCGACTGGCGTCGGCGAGGTGGTCATCAGCGGGCCGAACGAGCAGCAATGGAAGCTGCCGGTCACGCTCGACGAAATCGGCGGTTTTCACCTCCGCTTCGACCAGAAGACCGAGGCGACCGGCGATTACGCCATCCAGTATCAGCCCAGGGAAGGCGAAGGCTGCGGCGCGATTACGGTAAAAAAAGAAGCCTACCGGCTGCCGACCTTCGAGGTGCTGCTCAACGGCCCGGCCCATGTGCCGCTGGATGCGCCGTTCCAGGTCGATCTGCTGGCCCGGTTCTTCGCCGGCGGGCTGCTGTCGGAGCGGCCGATCACCTGGCGGGTGACGCAATACCCGCATGTCTGGACGCCGCCGGGCCGGGAGGGCTTCAGCTTTTCCAGCGACAGCCGCTTCTCCGGCGACAGCACCTTCCGCACCACCCCGGTGCTGAACCGGGAAAGCAAGACCGACCTCGGCGGCGCCGCCCAGCTCACCCTGGACCCGACCATCGAGCCGACCGCCCAGCCGCGCCAGTACCTGATCGAGGCGACGGTGACCGGCGACGACGATCTGCAGGTGCGCACCACCCAGCGCATCACCGCGCTGCCGCCCTTCGTGCTCGGCGTGAAGGTGCCGCGCTATCTGCCGAACGCGGGCGCCATCGACCCCGAGATCGTGGCCCTGGACGCCGAAGGGCACGAGGTATCCGGCCTGCCGATGACCGTGCGGCTGGTGCACCGGCAGTGGAACGCGCTGCTGCAGGCCAGCGACTTCGCCCAGGGCTCGGCCAAGTACGAAACCCAGGTACTGGACGAAACGGTGGCGGAACGCCGCCTCACCAGTGGCGCCGCGGCACTTCCGGTGCATTTCGACGCGCCGGAGGCCGGCGTCTACATCGTCGAGCTGGAGGCGGCCGACAAGGTCGGTCGCCGGCAGACGGTGAAGGTGGATTTGTTCATGGCCGGCGGCACGCCGGTGACATGGTCGCGCCCGCCGGCGCAGACCGTGACGGTGACCGCCGACAAGGAATCCTATGCGCCGGGCGAGACCGCCACCCTGGTGATCCAGAGCCCGTTCCAGACCGCCCGGGCGCTCGCCATCGTGGAGGAGCCGGAAGGCCGCTTCCGCTACGACTGGGTGGAGGTGGCGAACGGCTTCGGCCGCTATGCGGTGCCGGTGCGCAAGCAGCAGGTGCCGCGGCTGGCGGTGCATGTCCTGCTGATGCGCGGCCGGCTGCCCGGCCCGCCGGCCCCGGGGGCGCCGTTCGACCAGGGCAAGCCGGTCACGCTGGCGGCCACCAAATGGATTACGGTGACGCCGGTCGAGAACCAGGTGAAGGTCAGCTTCGAGGCGCCGGCCACGGCCCGGCCGGCGCAGGAGGTCGATCTGGTGCTGCATCTGGCCGATGCCGCCGGCCACAAGCTCGCCGGCGAGGCGACGGTGTGGATGGTGGATCAGGCGGTGCTGGCGCTGGCCCGCGAGCAGAAGCTCGACCCGCTGCCGCAGTTCATCGTCGAACGGCCGACCCGGATGGTGGCGCGCGACACCCGCTCGATGGCGTTCGGGGTGATCCCGCTGGCGGAATCGCCGGGCGGCGACGAGGCCGGCGATTTCGGCATGGAGAACATCTCCGTCCGCAAGAACTTCACCCCGGTGCCGTTCTATGAGCCACGGGTGAAAATCGGCCCGGACGGCACTGCGCGGCTGCACGTGAAGCTGCCCGATACGCTCACGGTCTACATGCTGCGGGCCAAGGCGGTCAGCGGTCCGGACCGGTTCGGCTTCGGGATGGGCGAGATGCGCATCCGCCAACCGGTGGTGGCGCAGGCCGTGCTGCCGCGCTTTGTGCGCAGCGGCGACAGTTTTTCGGCCGGGCTGGTCGGGCGCATCGTCGAAGGGCCGGGCGGCGCCGGGCGCGCCGCGATATCGCTCGACAACCTGACGGTACAGGGCGACGCGGAGCAAAGCATCACCTGGGCCGACCAGCGGCCGGCGCGGCTGGATTACGCCGTGACGGTGCCGGAGCCGCCGCCGGGCACGGCAGTTGCGCGGGTGCGCTTCCTGTTACAGCGCAGCGCCGACCGGGTCAGCGATGCGGTGCAGATCGATTTGCCGATCCGACCGGACCGGCCGGTGATCCATCGCCGCGACTTGCTTTCGACTGGCCCGGCCGGGACGCTGGATATTCCACCGATTGCCGAAGCAGTGCGGCCGGCTTCCTATGAACGCCGGGTGACGCTGGCGAGCGATGCCGATCTGGTGCGGGTGATTGCCGGCATCGGCTATCTGGTGCGCTACCCGCTCGGCTGCACCGAGCAACGTATTGCCCTGGCCTCCGGTGAGCTGGCGCTGTTGCCGTTCACGCCGCTGATCGACGCGGCCGGGCTGCAAGGGCGGCTGGCCGGTGATGTGGCGGCGACCCTGGCCGCCATCCGGCAAACCACCGACGAAGACGGGCTGGTGGCGTTCTGGCCGCACACCAAGGGCACGGTCTGGCTGACCGCCAGCGCCTACCGCATGCTGATCGCCGCCGACCGGGCCGGGCAGACGGTGGACAAGCCGATGGCCGAACGGATGGCCAAGGTTCTCACCGCCGCCCTGCGCTCGGATTATCCGCATCTGCTGACCGGCGAGGAATTGTTCGAGCGGGTGGCGGCGCTGACCGCGCTCGCCGATGGCGGGCAGCTTGCCGCCGATTACGCGGCCGAGCTGGCGGCGCGGGCCGGGCAGATGCCGACCGACAGCGTGGCCGAGATCGCCAGCGTGCTGAGCCGCCTGCCAAACGCCCCGCCACGCCTGCTGGCCGGCGTGCTGGAGACGCTGTGGGGCCGGGTGAACCTGCTGAACCGCGACGGCAAGCCGGTCTATGCCGGCTTGACAGACAGCGACGGCGGCCCGGCCATCCTGCCGTCCGAGACGCGGAGTCTGGCCGCGGCGACCCAGGCGGTGGCGCTCGCCACGCCGCAGGAAAAACGGCTGGCGGTGCTGCGGGCCGGGCTGGTCGGTCTGGCGGATGGCCAGGGCTGGGGCAGCACCAATGCCACCGCCGCCGCCCTGCGCGCCCTGGCCGCCGCCTGGCAGGCACCGCCGTCGCCGGTCGCCACCAGCATCGCGCTGCCGGACCGTTCCGCGGCGGGGCTGCTGGACCGCGATCACCCGCTGACCCAGGCGCGCACCGGCACCGCCGGTCCGGCGCATGTGCGGGCGGCGCCCGGCATCGCCGTGCTGGCCGGGACCGACTATGTGCCCGCCGAACCCGGCGCGCAGGCGCGCGCCAGCCAGAACGGTTTTGTCCTGACCCGCACGCTGTTCCGCGTGCCGCTTCCCCAAGGGCAGGTACAGCCGCCGATGGAACGGATCGAGCCGGCGGCCGATGGCAGCATTCACCTCAAGGTCGGCGACGTGATCGAGGAGGTGGCCGAACTGGTGACCCCGGATGACCGCAGCAACGTCGCGCTGCGTCTGCCGCTGGCGGCCGGGCTGGAGCCGCTGAACCCGGCCTTGGCGAACGCGCCGGCCTATGCCGCCCCGTCGGCCGGGCCGAGCCTGGTGCCGTCCTGGTCGTCCTATGGCGATGACGAGGTGTTACATGTGTTTCTTGCCCTGCCACGCGGCACCATCACGCTGCGCGGGCGGATGCGGGCAACCATTCCCGGCACGTTCACCGCGCCGCCGGCGCAGGTGGAGATGATGTACCGGCCGGCTGTTGCCGGCACGAGCGGGGGAGCGCGGGTTGTGGTGGAACGGTAGGGCCAGGGCGCAGCCCCGGACCCCCACCAAGGGTTTCGCCCCTGGACGCCTTCGCGATGTGCTCCAGGCGGCGATTGCCCCGTGGCGTATCCAGGCCAGCACCTTCGCCGTCCATATGCTGGTTCTGTTCCTTGCCTGCTACCTATTTGAGGTCGCCGGCGGCGCCCATCTGCAGGCGCCCTCCGCCACCCCGATCGTCTACGACCGCAACGGCACCTGGCTGACCCAGGTCGGCCACGAGAGCCTCGGCCCGGACGGCGCGCGGCGGATCGAGTTCGGCTACTGGACGACCGAGCCCCCGGCGCGCGTGGTGCAGGCCACGCTGGCGCTGGAGGACCGGCGCTTCTGGTCGCATCCGGGCGTCGATCCGCTGGCGGTGCTGCGCGCCGTTGGACAGCACCTGAGCGGGGCGCATGGCTCGGGTGCTTCCACCATCGCCATGCAGGTGGCCCGCATGCAGCATCCGCGCCCGCGCACGCCGTGGGCCAAGGCGGTGGAGGCCGGCACCGCATTGGTGTTGGTGGCGCGGTACGGGCATGGCGCGGTGCTGGCCCAGTACCTGCGGCTGGCGCCGTACGGGCAGTCGAGCCACGGCATCGGCCATGCCGCCCGTTGGTATTTCGATCGGCCGGCCGGCGACCTCACCTGGGCGCAGGCGGCGTTGCTGGCTGCCGTGCCGCAGGCGCCGGCGGTGCTGGCGCTGCGGCGTCCGGCCGGCGAGGCGCGCGCCGCAAGCCGGGCCGCCGGCGCGCTGGCCGTACTGGCGCGGCAGGGCGTGCTGTCCGCCGACGAACTGGATCGCGCGCGCGCCGAGCTGACCCGCCCCGCGCTTGTCGCGACCCCGCACCGGCCCGCCGCCTTGCAGGTGGTGCTGCGGCTGGCCGACATCGTGCGCGCGGCCGGCGCACCGGCCGATCCGGCGGACCCGCGGCTGCGCGCCACCCTGGACCTGACTCTGCAAACCGCCCTGACCCGGCTGGCATCGGCGCATCTGGCCGGGTGGCGGCATGCCGGCGCGCAGCAAGTGGCGGTCATGGTGGTCCGCCGTGGCAGCATCGAGGTGCTGGCCGACATCGCCTCCGCCGGCTTTGACAGCCGCCCCGGCGGCGCGATCGACTTCAGCGCCGCCCAGCGCTCGCCGGGCAGCACGCTGAAGCCGTTCCTGTATGCGCGGGCGCTGGATCGCGGGCTGATCCAGCCGGACGACGTGCTCGCCGACCTGCCCGAGGGCGCGCCCGGCATCAACAACGCCGACAACGCCTTCCTCGGTCCGCTGCTGCCGCGCCAGGCGCTGGCCAACTCGCGCAACGTGCCGGCGGCCAATTTGCTGCGCCGGCTCGGGCTGCAGGAGGGGTTTGGTTTCCTTCGCGATCTCGGGCTGCATCGGCTGGACGGACCGGCCGACCAGTTCGGGCTGGCAATGGCGATCGGCGCCCTGCCGACCAGCCTGGACCGGCTGGTGGCCGCCTACAGCACCCTGGCCGATGACGGCATGGCGGCCGATCTGGTCTGGCTGGAGGGCCAGCGCCGGGCGGAACCGCGCCGGCTGATCTCCGCCGATGCCGCAAGGCTGGTGACCCGGTTCCTCAGCGACCCGATGGCCCGGCTGCCCAGCTTCCCGCGCTATGGCGCCAGCGAATTCCCGTTTGCCGTGGCGTTGAAGACCGGCACGTCGCAGGGCTACCGGGATGCCTGGACCGTCGCGTGGTCGCAACAGTACATGGTCGGCGTGTGGGTCGGGCGCGCCGATGCCGGGCCGATGACGCAGCTCAGCGGCGCGCGGGCCGCCGGCCGGCTGGCCCAGGCGGTGCTGCTGCATCTGCATGGCGCCAACCGCAGCGATCTGCTGGCCGGCGACTTCGCCGCCCCGCCCGGCCGGGAGCCGGCCGAGCTGTGCACCAGCACCGGCACGCGGGCGGCGAAAGACTGCGCCGGCAGGCTGACCGAATGGGTGAAGCCCGGCGAGGCCGGGACCGCCGCGCCCGCACAGCCGGTGGTGCCGCGCCTGACCATCGTAACGCCAGAGCCGGACAGCCATCTGTGGCGCAATCCCGAGGCGCCGCCGGCGCTGAACCGTCTGGTCCTGCGCGCCACCGCCGAGCCGAAGGTGGCGCAGATCGTCTGGCTGGTGGACGGGCGGCCGGTGGCGGTGGCTGCACCGGATGAGCCGGTGTACTGGATTCTGACGCCCGGTCGCCACCGGTTCCAGATCCGGCTGCCGCTGCAGGCGGATGTTTCGCGCGCGGTGTCGGTGGTGGTGGAATAGACGCGATCCCGACAACGTGAAGCATTGCCTGCGAATTTGGCAACAACCGCCGCCCTGTTGCCTTTACACCGCCGATCGGCCGCTCGCAGGCGCCGGGTGGGGCTGGAAAACGATTCAGTGTACGAATAAATAATCGGAATATCGGAGAGCCATAGAAATGAAAGACTTGCCCTGCAAACCGGCCATGGACGAAAAGAAAAACGTTCTCCGTATCCCACACTAGGCACTTTCGCGTCGCGATCTGTTGGCTGCCTCGGCCGCAGCCGGTGCAATGTTCGCCCTGCAGGGCGAATCCGCCACGGCGGCAGACGGGAAGAAGACCTTCACCATCCTGCATACCAACGATCTCCACTCAAACTTCATCGGGATGGCCCCGGCCCTTGACTACACGCCGTACACGCTCAACGACGACGCAACCCGCGGCGGGTTCGAGCGCCTGGGCACCCTGATCGCGAAGCGAAGGGCGGCGCGCCAGGAACAGGGACCTGTTCTGGTGCTTGACGCAGGCGATTACAGCATGGGGACCGCATTCGCCGCCGCCACCCGCGAGACCGGCGGCGAGCTGCGCCTGCTTTCCCTGATGGGCTACGACGCCACCACCCTCGGCAACCATGATTTCGACCTCGGGCCTGACGGCACGGCCCGGTCCATTGCGGTGGCCGCCGCGACGGGGCGGGTTCCGGCCGTGGTCGCGTCGAACACCGACGTCTCGGCGAATGATGCGACCTTGGCCGGTCTGCAGCGCCTGGCGAAAGACGGCGTGCTGCGCCGCCATATCGTCATCGAGCGCGGCGGTATTCGCTTTGGCATTTTCGGGCTGCTCGGCAAGGAAGCCCAGTTCTACAGCGCTGGCGCCGGCGCGGTGAAATTCGCCGATCCCATTGAAACCGCCCGGGAGATGGTGACGCTTCTCCGCGAAACGGAGAAAGCGGATGTGATCATCGCGCTCAGCCATGGCGGCCTGGAGAAAGACGCTGACGGACGCTTCACGCACGGCGAGGATGTGAGCCTGCCCATGGCCGTGCCGGGCATCGACGTGGTCATCGGCGGCCACAGTCACACCGAACTGCGCGAGCCGATCATCGTCAACGGCCGCACGCCCGTGGTCCAGACCGGGAAGTATGGCGAGAACCTCGGCGAACTGGTGATCACCCTGGACGGTGACAAGCTGACGGTCGAATCCTTCCGGCTCACCCCGATTGATGACAGCATTGCCGGCGATCGGGCCATCGGCGACGAGATCGGCAAACTCAAGACGGCGGTGACCAATGTCGTATTCGCGCCGCGCGGTTACAGCATCGATCAGGCGCTGGCGGTGGCGCCGTGCGACATTCCCAACATTTTCACCGACATCGCCGCCGGCACCATCCTCGCCAACCTTTGCACCGACGCGTTCAGAAGCGCCACGCAAGCCGATATCGGTTTTACCGCCAACGGAATGATGCGCGCCGGCATCACCCGGGGGAAGTCGGGGGTGCAGACCGTCTACGACATCTTCGCCTTGGCGCCGCTCGGTGCCGGTGTCGTGGACCAAACCGCCGGCAGTGCGCTGGTGACAGGCTACTTCACCGGCCAGGAGCTGAAGCATCTGCTGGAGTTCTTCCTCATCGACAGTCCGGCCCATCCCGGCGAGTATTTTCCCCGCGCGTCCGGCATGAGGTTCCGCTACGACCCGTCGCGCCCGAAATTCGACGTGGTGACCGCCATCGAGGTGGGAGATTTCGACCGCGGCTATCGCGCGATCGACGTCAGCGGGAACGATGCGCATCTTTATAGTTTTACCTGCCCGCTGTATCTCGCGTTGATTCTCGTGGCGATACCGAAATACACGAAGGGCAAACTGACGCTCGTGGCCAAGAACAAGGATGGCCAGCCGCTCAAGTCGAGGGTCGAGGCCCTCGATGATCCTCGCGATGACACGCCGTACCTGCTGCCCCCGCCGGGGACGACGGATCGGGCCAGTCTCGACACCGGCACGCAGAACGGCGCCGTCCGGGAGATCAAGGAATGGCAGGCAATCATGGATCACCTCCGCGGTCTCCCGGTCAGGAACCCGGGCGAGTTGCCGGTGATACCGGTGGATGAGCGCGCCGCAGAAATCCGGGCGATCAAAATTGGCTGATCGGGAGACGACCGATCCCCCCCGGCGTCGGCCCTGGCGCGACCTGGCGAAGGCGCGTATCGATATCAACGCAATCAAGAAGGACGGCCACGACATGGCGAACAACCGATCCCGCCATACGGTTCACCGGCTGATGCTTGGTTTGGCGCTGGCGGTGATTCTGATGTGCGGACAGCCGACCAAGGCACAGACGCAGCCGGCCGCGACCAGCAAGCCGAACATCGTCATCATCTGGGGCGATGATATCGGCCTGACCAATGTCAGCGCCTACTCGCAAGGGCTGATGGGCTACCAGACGCCCAACATCGACCGCATTGCCCATGAGGGCGTGCTGTTCACCGACTATTATGGCGAGCAGAGCTGCACCGCCGGCCGGTCCGCCTTCATCACCGGGCAGAGCGTGTTCCGAACAGGGCTGTCCAAGGTCGGGCTGCCGGGGGCCGAAATCGGTCTGCAGAAAGAAGACCCGACGATTGCCGAACTGCTCAAGCCGCTCGGCTACGCCACCGGCCAGTTCGGCAAGAACCATCTCGGCGACCGCAACAAGTTCCTGCCCACCGTGCACGGCTTCGACGAATTCTACGGCAACCTCTACCACCTGAACGCCGAGGAGGAGCCGGAGAACCGCGACTATCCGAAGGACCCGGCGTTCCGCGCGAAGTTCGGCCCGCGCGGCGTGCTGCATACATGGGCGACCGACGTCGACGATCCCACCGTGGACCCGCGCTTTGGCCCGGTCGGCCGCCAGCGCATCGAGGATACCGGGCCGCTGACGATCAAGCGGATGGAAACGATCGACGACGACATCGCCGCGCGCGGTGCGGATTTCATCGAGCGGCAGGTGAAGGCAGGCAAGCCGGTGTTCACCTGGATCAACTTCACCCACATGCATTTCCGTACCCATGAAAAGCCGGAGAGCGTGGGCCAGTCCGGACGTTGGCAGAGCGAATACCACGACGTGATGATCGATCACGACCGCAACGTCGGCACGATCCTCGCCAAGCTGGATGAACTCGGCATCGCCGACAACACCATCGTGTTCTACGGCACCGATAACGGGCCGCACATGAACACCTGGCCGGACGGCGCGATGACACCGTTCCGTAACGAGAAGAACTCCAACTGGGAAGGCGCGTTCCGGGTGCCGGCGCTGGTGCGCTGGCCGGGCCACATCAAGCCCGGCAGCGTCTCCAACGAGATCATGTCGCAGCTCGACTGGTTTCCGACGCTGCTGGCCGCGGCCGGCGATCCCGACGTTACCGGGCGGTTGCTGGTCGGCGATAAGGTCGGCGACATGACCTACAAGGTGCATCTCGACGGCTACAATTTCCTGCCGTACCTGACCGGTCAGGCGCCGAAGGGGCCGCGCGAGAGCTATTTCTACTTCTCCGATGAAGGCGACCTGATGGCGATGCGCTACGACAACTGGAAGCTCCAGTTCGCAACGCAGCCCGCGGAGGGAACGCTGCAGGTGTGGATGCACGAGTTCGATCACCCGCGCATTCCTTACATCTTCAACCTGCGCACCGATCCGTTTGAACGGGCAACGATTACCTCCAACACTTACTATGACTGGCTGCTGGACCGGGCCTTCCTGCTGGTGCCGGCGCAGCAATATGTCGGGCAGTTCCTGGCGACGTTCCAGGCGTATCCGCCGCGCCAGAAGGCGGCGAGTTTCACGATCCAGCAGGCGCTGGAGAAACTGGCCTCGCCGGAGTAGTCACACGGCGGAGCGGGGGGCCGCATACCCCCGCTCCGCCGGTTCGCGTGTCGTGCCGGACCTGAATTTGCGGCGAGATGAAGAATGACCGGCGACGTGCGGTTGCGTTCCAATAACGCCCGGCTGCTTGTTCTGGCGCTGCTGGCCTGGCTGCTGCCCGGCCCGGCAGTCGCGCAGGAGCCAGCCCGCTTCGTCGGCGGCGGGGCCTGTGCCGGCTGCCACAGGAACGAGGCGCAGGACTGGGCGCCGTCGCATCACGCCAAAGCCATGCAACCGGCGACGCCCGCCTCGGTGCTGGGCAATTTTGATAACGCCACGCTCACCCATCACGGCGTCACCACGACATTCCGCCGCGACGGCGATGCCTTTCTGGTGCGGACGCAAAGCCAGGACGGGACGCTGCAGGATTATCCGGTGGCCTACACGTTCGGCGTGTTCCCGCTGCAGCAATATCTCATCGCCTTCCCGGGCGGGCGGCTGCAGGCGCTCGGCATCGCCTGGGACGCACGGCCGGCGGACCAGGGCGGGCAACGCTGGTACCCGCTCTATCCCAACCCGACCCCGCCGCCCGGCGACCGGCTGCACTGGACCGGGCGGGACCAGACCTGGAACTACATGTGCGCGGACTGCCACTCCACCGGTCTGGCGAAGAATTTCGACCTGTCCGCGAACCGTTATTCGACCACCTGGACGGATGTGAACGTCGCCTGCGAGGCGTGCCATGGGCCGGGCTCGGCGCATATCGCCTGGGCGGCGGCAAAAACCGCTGGCGGCGCACCGGATTCCAACCACAAGGGGCTGGTGGCGTGGCTGAAAGCGCCCGAAGCGGCCATGTGGGTCATGGACCCGGCAACCGGTATCGCACGGCGCACCGGACCGGCGCCGCCCGAGGCGCAACTGAATATCTGCGCCGGCTGCCATTCCCGCCGCCGCCTGATCGCCGCCGCGGCCAATCCGGCAGCCCCCTTGCTGGACCGCGCTTTGCCGGCGTTGCTGGAGCCGGGCCTTTACTTTGCCGACGGGCAGATCGACGGCGAGGTGTTCGAGTGGGGCAGCTTCGTGCAGAGCCCGATGTTCCGGGCCGGGGTGACCTGCATCAACTGCCACGAGCCGCACAGCGCGAAGCTGCGCGCCGAGGGCAACGCGCTGTGCGCGCAGTGCCACCTGCCGGCAAAATTCGATACCGCCGCGCATCATCACCATCCGGACGGCAAGGGCGCGCAGTGCATGGCGTGCCACATGCCCAGCAAGGTGTACATGGGCGTGCATGTCCGGCACGACCACGGCTTTCGGGTGCCGCAACCGGACCTGTCGGGGACGATCGGCACCCCGAACGCCTGCGGACAATGCCACCCCGACCATAACGCGGCATGGGCGGCGCACATCGTCGCGTCATGGCACCCGGACCGGCTTCTGCCACGCCCGGATTTCGCCGCCGCGCTGGAAGCGGGACGGCGCGAAACGGCCGAGGCCGGGCCGTTGCTGGAGCGGCTGATCCTGGACCGGGCGCAGCCGGCGATCGCCCGCGCCACCGCGCTGACGATGCTGCCGCACTTTGCCACCCCCAACGCCGCCGCGGCACTGCGCGCCGGCATCACCGACCCCGACCCGCTGGTGCGTCTGGGGGCCGCCCGCGCGCTGCCGCCGGACCTGCCGCTTGCGCTGCTGGACCTGGCGTTGCCGCTGCTGTCCGATCCGCTGCTTGCGGTGCGGATCGAGGCCGCCCGGTCGCTCGCCGGCGCCGATCCGCAAGGGTTGCTGCCGGAGTCCCGCGCCGCGCTCGACCGCGCCGTCGCCGAGTTGGACTCCGCCGAGCTGGTGGATGCCGATCGGCCCGAGACGCATCTCAATCTGGGGCTGCTGCATCTGCGCCGCCAGCAGCCGGATGCGGCCGAGGACGCCTATCGCACCGCGCTCCGGCTGGACCCGGTCTTCGTGCCGGCCATGGTCAATCTCGCGGATGTGCAGCGGCAGCGTGGCCGCGAGCAGGACAGCATCGCCCTGCTGCGGCGCGCAATCGCCGCCGAACCCGGCAATGCCGATGCGGTGCACAGCCTCGGCCTCGCGATGGTGCGGCAGCACCGCTATGCGGAGGCGCTGACGCTGCTGAAACGGGCCAGCGAACTGGCGCCGGACAATGCCCGCTACGCCTATGTCACTGCCGTGGCGCTCAATTCGCAGGGGGCGCCGGACGAGGCTTACCGGTTGCTGCAGGACACCCAGGCGCGCCATCCGGCCGACCGGGATGTGCTCGCGGCCCTGGTGTCATTGGCCCAGGCGCGCGGCGATGGGGCCGGCGCGTTGCAGTATGGCCGGGCGCTGGCGGCTTTGGTGCCGGGCGACCGGCAGCTCGAACAGCTGCTTCGCCAGCTTGAGCAGGCGGCACCAAGATAACCAACGCCGGGCACGGCGCAACCGGCGCCCGTTGCGGCGGCGGGATGGTTCAATCGTGATGCAGTTTGGTACGAACAAATCCAGCCAAACCCTTGCGTGGGCCATGGAAAATGGCCAAACTAAGGCGCATAATAATAGCTGGATGGACAAGTCGGGGGACTGAGTGCTGCCAGGACGGGCGGGTGCCGCGTCTGCCGGCAGGGAACGGCCCTGACTGCGTAAGGAGGGCGATGTGGTGATCGGTGGTCGGCGTCTCATTCTGGGTGGTCTGGTGACGCTGTCCGCCGGTGCGGTCGGCTGGAAACTGGGCTTCAGCCCCTCCGCCAACCCGGTAACGGCGGCCGCGGGCGACAGCCCCGCGGCAGCGCCACCGGCCAGCCCGGCCGCTGCTGGGTCGGCCCTGCCGCCGAGCATTCAGCCACCCGCTCCCGGGATTGCAGCGCCGAACGTCACGACCCAGAACGTTGCGGCCCCGCCGGCGAGCGTTCCGGCCACGGTTTCCGGCCTGCCGCCCTGGCGGCGGAACGCCATCCGCCCGCCCGCGGTCGATGGCCGCCCCGCCATCACCATCGTCATCGACGACCTCGGCGTCATCCGCAATGGCACCGCCCGCACGCTGGTGCTGCCGGGGCCACTCACCTTGTCCTGGTTCCCCTTCGCCCCCCGTCTGGCCGAGCAGGTGGCCGAGGGCGTGGCGCGGGGTCACGAGACAACCTTGCACATGCCGATGCAGGCGGGCCCGCACTCCGAGGCGTCGGTCGGCCCCGACCCGCTGCGGGTCGATCTGCCGGCCGCGGTCAATCTGGCGCGCCTGAAGACGGCCCTCGCGGCCGTGCCGGGCATCGTCGGGCTCAACAACCACATGGGCACCGTCGCGACCCGCGATGCAGCGCTCATGGAACTGGTCGCGCAGGAAACCAAATCGCAGGGCATGCTGTTCCTCGACAGCGTGGTTATCCCGCACAGCCAGGGCGTGAAGCGCTGCGACGCCGCCGGCGTGCCGACCGCCGCGCGCGACGAGTTCATCGACAACACCTCCAGCCCCGCCGACATCGCCAGGGCCTTGGCGGCCATTGAGGCGCATGCGGTGCGCACCGGCCACTGCATCGCCATCGGTCATCCGCGGCCGCACACGCTCGACGCGCTGGAGGCCTGGCTGCCGACCCTGCACGGCAAGGGTTTCGCCCTCTGGCCGCTCTCCGCCACCGTCGCCTGGCGCAACGGACTGCCGCTGGCGGCGTGAGCGCGCAAGGCGCGGCCGTGAACGCCCCGCCCACGGTCGAGGTGAGGATTCTCGATGACCGCATCCGTGCCTGGGGCCTGCCGCGCTATCAGAGCGACATGGCCGCCGCCATCGACCTGTTCGCCTGCGTCGATGCGCCGCTGGTCCTGGCGCCGCACTCGCCGGCGGAGCTGGTGCCGTCCGGCATCTCGGTGTTCATCGGCAACAAGCAGCTCGCGGCGATCATCGTGCCGCGGTCCGGGCTCGGCCATCGCAGCGGCCTGGTGATCGGTAATCTGGTCGGCCTGATCGATGCCGATTACACCGGACCGGTGATGATCAGCGTCTGGAACCGCAGCGCGCCCGGCTGCGAACCGATCATGATCCGCCCGGGCGACCGTATCGCGCAAATGCTGTTCGTGCCGGTGCTCCGGCCGCGTTTCGAAGTTGTCGATGAATTCTCCCGCAACACCGAGCGCGGGGACGCGGGGTTCGGATCGACCGGCACCGGGGAACCTCCGGCTTAGGCCCCCCGGCCAGTCATCGAACTGACATGGTTGCCCGGCTGGCTGACCCCGGCGGCTTGGGCTAACACCGGGTCAGAGTCTCGCCCCTGCCCTCCCAGCCCGTGGACGCGCCGATGTCAAGCACCGCCACCCCGGCCGCGCTCTCCGGCCGGCGCCTGCCGAACGTCTGGGACATCGCCGCGCTGTGCTGTGTGGTGGGGCTGCTGGTCGCCATGGCCACCGCCGCGCGCGGCACCCTGGTACCGCTGGACGCGCTGGAGGCGACGCCGATCGACCTCGATCCCGGGCGGCTGCCGGAATACGCGGTGCGCACCACGCTGCGCATGTTCGCCGCCCTGTTCTGCTCGATCCTGTTCACCTTCACCTATGCCCCGCTGGCGGCCAAGAACCGGCGGGCCGGGCTGATCATGGTGCCGGTGCTCGACATCCTGCAGTCGGTGCCGATCCTGGGCTTCCTGTCCTTCACCGTCGCCTTCTTCATGAACCTGTTCCCCGGCCGCGTGCTGGGGCTGGAGCTGGCGGCGATCTTCGCCATTTTCACCAGCCAGGCCTGGAACATGGCGTTCAGCTTCTACCAGTCGCTGACCACCATTCCCTCCGACCTGGACGAGGCCACCAAGCTGTTCCGCCTGACCACCTGGCAGCGCTTCTGGCGGCTGGAAGTGCCGTTCGCCATGCCGGGGCTGGTGTGGAACACCATGCTGTCGATGTCGGCGGGCTGGTTCTTCGTGGTGGCATCCGAGGCGATCACGCTGGGCGAGCACACCTGGCAGTTGCCCGGCATCGGCTCCTACGTGGCCGCCGCCCTGGCGGCGCGCGATATCGGCGCGGTGTTCTGGGCGATCGGCGCCATGCTGCTGGTGATCCTCGCCTACGACCAGCTGCTGTTCCGTCCGCTGGTCGCCTGGTCGGCGCGGTTCCGCTTCGAAACCACCGCCTCGGCCACCGCCGAGGATCCCTGGGTGCTGGCGCTGCTGCGGCGCACCCATGTGCTGCGGGTGGCCGGCGGGATGGTGGAGCGCGCCTTCGGGACCATCACCTCGCTCCGCCTCGGCCGGCCGGCGGCGGCTTCACGGCAGCGCCGGGAGCGCTCGCGCCTGTCCGATGCGGCATTCGCCGCCGGGGTGGCGCTGGCGGTGGGCGCGGCACTGTGGCAGGTGGTGGGCTACGTCTCCGGCGCGCTGACCTGGGCGGATCTGCGCGAGACCGTGCTGCTCGGCTCGCTGACGCTGCTGCGCGTGGTGGTGCTGATCGCGCTGGCCTCGATGGTGTGGGTGCCAGTCGGCGTGTGGCTCGGGCTGCGCCCGACCTGGGCGCGGCGGGTGCAGCCGCTGGCGCAGTTCCTGGCCGCCTTCCCGGCCAACCTGCTGTTCCCGGTCTTCGTCGTCGTAATCGTACGGTTCGGCCTCAACGAGGACGTGTTCCTCACCCCGCTGATGGTGCTGGGCACCCAGTGGTACATCCTGTTCAACGTCATTGCCGGCGCCGCCGCCTTCCCCGGCGACCTGCAGGAAGTGGCGAAGAATTTCCGCGTCGGCGGGTTCCTGTGGTGGCGCCGCGTCATCATCCCCGGAATCCTGCCCTACTACGTCACCGGCGCGATCACCGCCTCGGGCGGCTCCTGGAACGCCGCCATCGTCGCCGAGGTGGCGTCCTGGGGCGATACCAAACTGCAGGCGCACGGGCTCGGCGCCTACATCGCCCAGGCCACCGACGCCGGCGACTTCCACAAGATCGTGCTCGGCGTCGTGGTGATGTCGTTGTTTGTGCTGCTGTTCAACCGGCTGCTGTGGCGGCCGCTTTATGCCTATGCCAGCCGTCGCGCGACCCTGGGATAAGGAAACAAGGCCGATGGACGCCACTGTCGCCCAACCGCTGCCACCGCAACCGCTGTTGCAGGTGCGTGCCTGCCGGCAGGCCTACCACAAGGACAGCAACGCCGACCTGGTGGTGCTGGACGATGTGAACCTGACGCTGCAGGCGGGGGAAATCGTCGGCCTGCTCGGCCGCTCCGGCTCGGGCAAATCGACGCTGCTGCGCATCGTCTCCGGCCTGCTGCCGCCCACCGCCGGCGAGGTGATCTGGCGCGGCGAGGCGTTGCGCGGCCCGGCGCCGGGCATCGCCATGGTGTTCCAGAGTTTCGCCCTGTTCCCCTGGCTGACCGTGCAGGAGAACGTGGAACTCGGGCTGGAGGCACAAGGCGTGCCGCGCGCCGAGCGCGAGGCCCGGGCCGAGGAAGCGATCGATCTGATCGGCCTGGGCGGCTACGAGAGCGCCTATCCCAAGGAACTCTCGGGCGGCATGCGCCAGCGCGTCGGCCTGGCGCGCGCCCTGGTGGTGCACCCCGACCTGCTGCTGATGGACGAGCCGTTCAGCGCGCTGGACGTGCTGACCGCCGAGACGCTGCGCACCGACCTGATCGACCTGTGGATGGAGCACCGCCTGCCGGTGCAGTCCATCCTGATCGTCACCCACAACATCGAGGAAGCGGTGCTGCTGTGCGACCGCATTCTCGTATTCGCCTCCAACCCCGGCCGGGTGGCGCAGGAAATCCGGGTACCCTTCCCACACCCGCGCAACCGCCTGGACCCGGCCTTCCGGCAATTGGTGGACGAAATCTACGCGGTCATGACGCGCCGGGCGCCCCCCGCGCCGGCGCCGGTGGCACCCGCCGACGCCCCATTCGCCGCCCAGTTGCACCATGTTTCGACCAACCTGCTCGCCGGTCTGATGGAGGCGCTGGCCGGCCCGCCCTATGATGGCCGGGCCGACCTGCCGGCGCTGGCGGCCTCGCTGCAGCTGGAAGCCGACGAGCTGCTGCCGCTCGGCGAAACCCTGCAACTGCTCCACTTCGCCGAGCTGGAGGAAGGCGACATCAAGCTGAGCGAGACCGGCCGGCAGTTCGTGCAGTCCGACACCGATGACCGCAAAAAGCTGTTCGCCGCTTCCCTGCTCGCGCATGTAAAGCTCGCCGCCGCCATCCGCCGCACCCTGGACGAGCGCTGGAACCACCGCGCCTCCGCGGTGCGCTTCCGCGACGAGCTGGAAGACCATATGTCGCCCGACTACGCCGAGGAGACGTTGCGCGCCATCATCGCCTGGGGCCGTTACGCCGAGCTGTACAGCTTCGACGAGGAAGCCCAGCAGTTCAGCCTGGAGGATATCGAGGCGGCGGCGTAAGTCTCCGCCGCCCCGCAGGAGACCCGCCATGCCGCAGCCCGACCACATTTCCGCCCTCGGCATTCCCGATCCGGCCGCGCTGGACGACGATCTACGCGCGATATGGGCAAAATGCGTGGAGAAGCTCGGCTTCGTGCCGAACGTCTACAGCGCCTACAGCCTGAAGCCGCAGCGGCTGCGCCACTTCATGCAGATGTACAACGAGATCATGCTGGCGCCGTCCGGGCTGTCCAAGCTCGAACGCGAGATGATCGCCGTGGTCGTCTCCAGCGCCAACCGCTGCTACTACTGCCTGGTCGCGCACGGCGCCGCGGTCCGCCTGCTGTCAGGCGACCCCGAACTCGGCGAGATGATGGCGTTCAACTACCGGGTGGCGAAGCTGCCGCCGCGCCAACGCGCCATGCTCGATTTTGCCCATAAGCTGACGGTGGCGCTGCACGAGGTCAACGACGCTGACCGTGAGGCGCTGCGCGCGCACGGGTTTTCCAACGAGGACATCTTCGACATCGCCGAGACGACTTCGTTCTTCAACCTGTCAAACCGGATGGCGGCGGCTACCGATATGATGCCGAACCGCGAATATCATCGGGCTGGGCGGTAAGAGAAGGAAGGCCAGGGCTCTGCCCTGGACCCGCAAAGGGGCAGTGGCCCCCTTGACCCCGATTCGGTAAGCTGCTGCTACACCGCAGGACGCACCGTGGACCGCCCGATGCCGTGGTAGGCAAAACCGGCCGCGGTCATCGCCGTTGGGTCGTAGACGTTGCGCAAATCCACCACCACGCCACCCCGCATCGCCGCCTTCAGCCGTTCGGGTGACAGGGCGCGGAACTCGTTCCACTCCGTTACCACCAACAGCACATCGGCGCCGGCAACCGCATCCATTGCGTCGCGGCAATAGCGCACCGCGTCGGGCAGCAGCGGCCGTGCCTGCGCCATGCCCTCGGGATCGAACGCCTGCACCACCGCACCGTCCTCAACCAGGCGCGACACGATGGGCAGCGCCGGTGAATCGCGCATGTCGTCGGTCTCGGGCTTGAAGGTCAGGCCCAGCACGGCGACCGTACGCCCGCGCACCGAGCCGCCGCAGGCGGCGATAACGCGCATCGCCATGCCGGCCTTGCGGGCATCGTTCACCGCCACCACGGCCTCGACCAGCCGGCTCGGCGCGCCGGCATCCTGGGCGATGCGCACCAGCGCCAGCGTGTCCTTGGGGAAGCACG
>CAIXDS010000312.1 GCA_903918195.1 uncultured Acetobacteraceae bacterium
ACCCACCTGGAGGTCGCCATCCATAGCTACCTCGCCGAGCACAACGGGCACCCCAAGCCCTTCGTCTGGACCGCCAGAGCCGCCGACATCCTCGCCAAGGTCCGCCGTGGAAAGCAAGCGTTGGAGTCGGAACACTAGTGCCTATGGGGCAAAGCCCTGGACCCGCCAAGGGCCGGGAGGCCCTTGGAACCCAATTCCTTAGGGGCGGAGCCCGTCCCGGTACCGCCGTGCCAGTTCTACGTAATGTTCCGCCGTTGAGTCGAATTTCGCCCGTTCCGCGGCATCCATCACCCGGTTCAGCTTCGCCGGCGCCCCCTGCCACAGCTCGTTGCGCCCGATCCGCTTGTTTGGCGTCAGCAGCGATCCGGCAGCGAGCATGCCGCCCTCCTCGATCACCGCCCCGTCCAGCACCGTCGCGCCCATACCGACGAAGGCACGGTTGTGCAGCGTGCACGCGTGGATGATGGCGGCGTGGCCCACGGTCACATCGTCGCCGATCAGGGTCGGAAAATTGCCCGCGTTGACGTGGATGATGGTGCCGTCCTGGATGTTCGTGCGGGCACCGATGCGGATGAAATTGGTGTCGCCGCGCACCACGCAGTGAAACCAGATGCTCGACAACGCGCCGATATGCACGTCGCCGATCACCGCCGCCGTGGGGGCAACGAAGGCATCCGGGGCCACCTGCGGCGCAACCCCGTCGAACACGTAAAGCGAGCCGGCGCGATCATGCATAGGTGCGTTCCGGCGCGACGCCGGCGGGCAGGCCGAGCATGAGGCCGATATTCTGCACCGCGGCGCCGGACGCGCCCTTGCCGAGATTGTCCAGCCGCGCCACCAGCACGGCCTGGCGATGGGCCTCGTTGGCGAACACGCGCAGTTCCAGCACGTCGGTGTCGTTCAACGCTTCTGGCTCCAGCTTGCCGTCGGCGGTGGGCGGCAGCACGCGCACCAGGCGCTCGCCGGCGTAGCGGCGGGCCAGCACGTCGTGCAGGTCGGCACCGGTGGGCTGGCCCGGCAGCGTGTCGAGATGCAGCGGCACCGAGACCAGCATGCCCTGGCGATAATGCCCGACCGCAGGGGAAAAAATCGGCCGGCGGGTAAGGCCAGCATAAAGCTGCGTCTCGGCAACGTGCTTGTGCTCGAGCGCGAGGCCATAGAGTTCGAAGGCCGGTCCGCCGCAGGTCTCGTGCGCGGCGATCAGCGGCTTGCCGCCGCCCGAGTAGCCGGAAATCGCGTTGATGGTGACAGAAAAATCGGCCGGCAGCAGACCGGCATCGACCAGCGGGCGGATCAGCGCGATGGCGCCGGTGGGATAGCAGCCCGGGTTGGCGACCCGCGCGGCCGCCGCGATGCGCCCGGCCTGGCCGGGCGCCAGTTCGGGGAAGCCATAGACCCAGCCGGGCGCGACCCGGTGGGCGGTGCTGGAGTCGAGGAGTTTCGGCGCGGCATCGCCGAGGCTGTCGGCGAGCGCCACGGATTCCACCGCCGCGGCATCCGGCAGGCAGAGCACCACCAGATCGACCTCGCGCATGAGGGCGCGCCGTGCCTCGGGGTCCTTGCGGCTATCGGCGGGCAGACTACGCAGTTCCACCTGCGGCAGCGCACGCAGGCGGTCGCGGATGCCGAGCCCGGTGGTGCCGGCCTCCCCGTCGATGAACACGCGGGCCTGGTTCGCCATGTGCGGGTCTCCTTGCGGGCGCATCCTCGTACACGGGCGGCCAATAAAGCAAGGGGGATGGACCCGCCGGCTTGCCGTGAGGGGGAGGAAAATCAGGCTCAGCGTTTGATGAATTTTAAGGGATTGCCCCACTAAATCAATGGCCGCGCGGGCGACGATGCCCGCGTTCTCCCCTGTGTTAGGCTTATGTCCTCACCGATCTCATTTCGCTGATACCGCTTCACCCCGCATGGTGTTCACTGCCCCCCTCCTGAATGAGGCCCTCATGTCCGGTTCCCTTGCGAGCCAGTCGCCCGCCGACCAGATCGAAGCGATCTACATCGCCTATTTCGGTCGCGCCGCAGACGTCGGCGGTGAAACCTACTGGCTCAACGACTTTAAATACCTGACCAGCCCCGTCTCCCAAGGCGGTCAAGGCTTCACGTCCACGCAGGCCATCGTGAACATCGCTGACAGTTTCGCGGTCCAGCCCGAGGCGACCTCACTCTATTCCTTCCTGGCGACGCCGCCAAACATCCCCATTGCGAATCCGTCGAACCCGCCAGCAGGCGTGCAGCTTTCGGTCAATACGTTCCTCACTGCAGTTTACCAGGATCTGTTCCACCGCGCGCCGGACGCAGGGGGTGAAGCATACTGGTCAACTCAAATTCTGAGCGGCGCGATCTCTGTCGGAGCAGCCATTTTCGACATTGCCAACGGCGCGGCAGTTGGCAGCATCGACGCGCGCGTTCTCGCCTATAAGGTCGAGGCGGCAGACTACTTCACGAGCGTCACTTCTGCCGGCAACCTGGGGACGACATCGCCGCTGTCTCCGGCGTTCCTCGCCGCAGCACATGCCGCGGTCGCCAACGTGTTTGATGCCGCATCCCTGGCAGCCTCAGAGGGAGCGACGCCCGACCTTATCCAGCCCGGTGGCCTGCCAATTCCCATCGCTTCGCCGGGTGGCTCCAACGTTCCGGCTGATCCGATAATTGCCGGCACATCTGACGTGACCGCGCCGGCTGCACCGCTGGCAAGCCTGTATGCAAGCAGCACCCATTTCGGGACATAGCTTTCGGTGAACATGGAAAGGCCCCGGGCTTGCGCTCCGGGGCCTCCACGCACCGCAACTGACGAGAGCCGCCGGTTTACCGCTTGCTGAACTGGAAGCTGCGGCGGGCCTTGGCGCGGCCGTATTTCTTGCGCTCGACCACGCGGCTGTCGCGGGTCAGGAACCCGGCCAGCTTCAGGATCGGCCGCAATTCCGGCTCGTAATGGGTGAGCGCGCGCGAGATGCCATGCCGCAGCGCGCCGGCCTGACCGGACAGGCCACCGCCGACAACGGTGCAGTACACGTCGAACTGGTTGTAACGGTCAGCGACCAGGAACGGCTGGGTGATCAGCATGCGCAGCACCGGGCGGGCGAAATACTGGCCGACGCGCTTGCCGTTCACCTGGATGTCGCCCTTACCGGGCTTGATCCACACGCGGGCGACGGCGTTCTTGCGCCGGCCGGTCGCGTAGGAGCGGCCCAACACGTCGCGCTTGGGCTCGGTCTTGGGCGTCTGGGCCGGCACCGCGGAGGCGACGGCAAGGTCCTTGAGGTCGGAGAGCGTGCGGGACTGCGGGGTACCGGACATCGTCTCAGACCCTCCTGTTCTTGGGGTTGAGCGCGCCCACGTCGAGCGGCTGCGGCGCCTGGCCGTCGTGCGGATGGGTGTCGCCGCCGTAGACATGCAGGTGCTTCATCTGCCGGCGCTGCAGCGGGCCGCGGGTAATCATGCGCTCGACCGCCTTTTCCAGCACCCGCTCGGGGTGGGCGCTGTCGAGCCGCTGACGGATGCTGCGGCCCTTGATGCCGCCGGCGTAGCCGGTGTGCCAGTACAGGATCGCCTGGTCGGCCTTGTTGCCGGTAACCTTAACCTTGGCGGCGTTGATGACGACGACGTTGTCGCCGCAATCGACATGCGGGGTGAATTGCGGCTTGTGCTTGCCGCGCAGACGGTTGGCGATGATGACGGCGACGCGGCCCAGGACCAGTCCGTCGGCGTCAATCAGCACCCAGTCCTTCTTCACCTCCGCGGGCTTCAGCGAGAGGGTGGTCTTCATGGGTCGCATCCTTGGGGGAGATCAGGGCGCGGCTTATGCCGTCCAGACCTTGCGCGGTCAAGCGTTTCGTGTGTGGTATTATAATACCACAACCTCCCACCCCTGCAAAATCCAGCGGAAAAGCCGAACCGGCGGTTGCGCCGGGCCGCCCCGGCAGCGTAGGACGGCAGCGTAACCATTGGGGTCCGGCATGGAACGCTACATCGAGGCGCTGCTGCTGACGGCGCGCTGGCTGCTGGTGCCGCTGTATCTGGCGCTGCTGGTTTCGGTGCTGGCGATCTATGGGCTGGTGGCGCGCGAGCTGTACCACGTAGCCGAAACCATCATGATCATCCGCGAGGCCGAGCTGGTGCTGGCGGTGCTGTCGGTGCTCGACCTGGTGCTGGTGGCCAACCTGGCGGTGATGGTGGCCGTGTCGAGCTACGAAACCTTCGTGCAGCGCATCCAGACCAGCGACGTGGCCAGACCCGAATGGCTGGGCACGATGGATGCCGGCAACGTGAAGCTGAAAGTGTCGCTGGCGATCGTCATGATCTCGGCGATCAACCTGCTGCGCGGCTTCCTGATGGACGCCCCGGCCGAGCGGCTGCCGCTGATGGCCGGGGTGCATCTGGTGTTCCTGGCGTCCACCCTCACCATCGCCTTCGTCGGGCGGATACAGGGAAAGTAACCTCTCCGCGACCCCGTCGGGCGGTGCCTCCTCCACCCCGGGGCGGAGGAGGCGTTGCGGAACGACCGGCTAACAGCCAAACCAGCCGCACTTGGAAACCGAGGTGAGAACCACCGGGCCGACGGAAACGGTCACCGAATCCCCGACCTTCAGCATGCTGACGATGGCCAGGCGTGCGGGATTGCTCACCTGGATGGTGTAGACGCCGCCGCCATTGATATTGACGATATCAAAGCTGCTGGCGCTGTTCAGCTTCAGGACGGTCCCGCTGATCACGGTGGCCTCGGGACCAATGCCCCCCGGGGTTTGCGCAACCTGCCCCACGGTCTTGGTCGGCTCGCTCTTGGGCACCGCCACCCCCGGCGCTCCCACCACGAAGGCAACCGTGCGGGTGTAGTGGACGCTGACGGTATCGCCGACCTCCAGGTTGGCAAGGCTGACGCCAGACGTGGCTGTCAGCGGCAGCGGCGCACCCGACGCGGGGACAATCGTCAGCGTCCCCGCGCCGGCGTTGATCGCCTGGATCTTGCCCTGCGCAGAAAAGCTGCCGGAATCCGGAATGACATTCGTCATTGTCGGGTTGGCCTGTGCCGCGGCCTGGGTTGCCAGCACGGCGGGCGAGAAGGCCGCCGCGCACGCGATCGCGGCCGTTGTGGCTGCGGCAAGGAAGAGATTCCGAGATGTCATCGTATCCTCCTTAATGAACAACTATTCCGGCACGTTCACGGGACGCAGGAAGCACTCCGAGCGCTCTCCCGCCGCCCCGTCGTGCACAGATTAGCCGAATTTTCTCATTATTTGCCACATGCCGGCATTGACATCCGTGTGTTCCCGGGAATCCGTCACATTCCCGTGAAGTTCATTGGGAAAGATTTTTCATGCCGCTCTTGCTTTGGTCGTCATCCTTTCGGCCCAATACGCCGAGGTCATGACGACCTCGATGTCCAGCGTGCGTCCGCCCGCAAGCACAAGCTCGGCATCGCCATCCGTCCAGCGCCAGCCGGTGTTCGCCCCGGCGCCTTCGACGCCGTGCCAGCCGGTGCCCAGCCGTGCGTCGGACAACGCGAGCGGTTCGCCGTCCAGCACGATCCGGGAAATGGCGACACCGAGGCGGCGGTGATCGTCGCTGTCATCATGCACATGCGCCGGCGGCGCGCTGCGCGACACCAGCCGGAGGCTTTGCGCGCCGTCATTGGGCAACCGGAACCGGTAGGTATGTCCAGTCACCGTTGCCGGCAGCGCGCGCCCATCCACGCGCAGCCGCAAATCGGGGGCTCGCGTGAGTTCGTGGCCGAGCAGTTGCGCACGTTCCAGCAGGAAGCTGCGGGCCGCAACCAGTTCGGCGCCGTTCCACACCAGCCTGGCGCAGGCCTCCGTCTCCCACAGGCGCAAGGCGAAGTCGGGGTGAAGCTGGGTGGCCGGGCCGCCATTTTCGAAGGCGCCGCGGTTGCCGGTATCGAGGAAGCTCTCGCAGGGCAGGCCCTCCGCGAGCAGGATGTCGTGGCGGGGCAGTTCGACGTGCCAGTAGGTCACCTCCTCGGCCGGCTCCTGCACGATGGTGGCGCCGTTGATCAGGTAACGGACCGGGATCAGCACGCCGTCGATGAACACCGCATGGTCGGGCGACAGCAGCAGGTCACGATGCGGCATGCGGTGGCCGAACGCATGGGCGTGAATGCGCACCGGCCAGACATCGTGCGGCCTGGGATGGCGGCGGCAGTCGACGCGGCGATGGCCGAGCCATTTGACCGGGGCAAACCCGGCCACGCCCGCGCGGGCCACGTCGCCCAGCACGAGGTCTTCGACGCGAACTTCACCCCTTTGCGTATTTACGCGCGTGCCGGCAGCATAG
Organism: uncultured Acetobacteraceae bacterium; assembly: GCA_903918195.1. Classification (GTDB taxonomy): domain Bacteria; phylum Pseudomonadota; class Alphaproteobacteria; order Acetobacterales; family Acetobacteraceae; genus Rhodovastum. Next base: position 6,292 of record CAIXDS010000312.1, read on the forward strand.
CAGCCTGCATCCTGCGCCTCCAGGACCGCGCCCATGGCATTCACCAGACCCGCGCCCTCTGTCTGGGCCGGGTTGAGGCCCTGGGCCGAAGCATCTGGAAATGCGGTTACTGAATTCGAATTTTCCACCAGTTGGTAGACTTCTTGCGGGTTCGATTTCAGCGCCTGGTTTTCCGCCATCATCAGCGCAGCGACGGCGGCGACGGCCGGTGCTGCCGCTGAGGTCCCCAAGAAGGGGTCAAGTCCGCTATCCAGCGCGAAGGTGGTCGGGCCGCCGTCAGGGCCGGTGATATTCGGCTTGCTCGGATCGGCGCCGACAGAAGAAAATAACTCTGTCTGCGGTGCGATGGACCCGCCAACCGTTGAAGGCGGATTTGGCGTCGCCAGGATGTTCATGGCGGCGACCGTCAGGGCGTTCGTGTCCGCCGCGTGACCGTAAATCGAATATTGGCCTCGGTCGTTATCGGCTGCCGTAACATAAGCAACCTTGCCACCAACGGCGGCGTCAATCGCATTTTCGATAGGGCTTCCGGAATTCGGTTCGCCCGGGACCCCCAGATCGTCAACAATGATGTTGCAGCCGTTCGCGACCAAACTGTTGACGGCGTCCGCAATCTGCATTTCGGCGTTTAGATTGCGATCGGAGCTGCTCATATAACTGGAAACATTTGAAATTCCACAAGCAAAATAAATTGTTGCATCGGGCGCAATGTCGTATATGACTTGGGCCATCGCTCGGCCTTCATCTGGAGTCAAATAACTACCGGTTTGTGCCAAACACGCATTAAGCTGGCCAAGTTGTACGCTGGTTAAATCGAATCCGGGCAGAATATTTATGGCAGATGGCAACGCTCTTGCCGCTATGTCGCTCGCTTCGAGGTTTTGTGAATTGAAACTGTCCGAAATGATACCAATTTTAACGTTGGCGCCGTAGTCTCCAAACGCCTGCCAAACGGTCGGCGCGTTCACCGCCAGGGCAATCGGATTGCCTTGCGTGAGAGTGAGCACAGTGGTTGGGCCGCTCTCGCTAACCTTGAAAAAGTCGCCGGAAAGCGGTGTGCTACCCGCCGTCTGAATTGGAACATCGATCGTTGTGTTCGAGGAAATCGTTGGATTAGGTGTGGGCCCTTCCACAATCCGCAACGTCTGAATGCCATTCAGTTGACCTATTGTCGCAGAAATAACATATGGGGTCGTCCCAATGGACGCGTTATTGAGAACGATGCTATCGCCGACCGACAAACCCGTTATCGTGCCGGAAAATCCGCTCGCATCATCGAGCAGGAGACTTGCATCCGTAGATTGCCCGAAATCCACGGTGCCGCCGGCAGCAAATGTGCTGCCTATTTCGAGCGTCGCATTGCTGTCGATCGAAATGGTTCCGGCGCCGGTCACCGCGCCGGTGATCTTCAGCGTGCCGCCCGTTGCCGTGATGGTGCCTGCGTTATCGACGGCGCCGTCGATCGTGCCGCTGCCCGAAACCGAACCAAGGCTGTCGACCTCTACCGTCCCCGCCGACACCAGGGCGCCGTCGCTGATCTGCAACAGGCCGGTGCCGCCGTCGCCGACAAACAAGGTGTCCGTGCCAAGCAACCCGCCAAGCAAGCTGGCGCCAACAAGCAGGACCGATCCGGCCCCGCTCACGGAGAGCGTGCCATCCCCGCCATCCTGGTGGCCAACGTATGCCGCGCCGTCGGCTGTGACCGAGCCGCCCCCGGTGATCTGCAGCAGGCCCGTGCTTCCCTGCCCGACAAACAAGGCATCCGAACCAGCCAATGCGCCGAGAAAGCTCGCGCCTACGGTCAGGGTCGAACCGGTGCCGTCCACCGTGAGCGTTGCGCCTGTGGCGACACTGGTCACCCCGGCCACCGAGACAGCGGCGCCGTTGCTGATCTGCAGGAAAGTTGGCGTACTGCCGAAGCCCTCTATGTCCAGGACGCCGCCCAGGGTCAGGGTCGATCCGGCATCGGTGATCGTGATGGTGCCGGCGCTGTAGACGTCCGTATCCCCGTTGACCGAAACCGCTGCGCCATCACTGATCTCGAGCCATGCGGCGGCAAAATAGCCGTCGAGGAACAGTTTGCCACTCACGGAAAGCGTTGCCCCGCTTCCTCCGATGGACAGGATGCCGCCGGTCTCAACAAACGAATTCCCGGTCACGGAAACCGAAGCGCCGTCGGAAATATACAAAGCGGGAGAGGCTCCGATAAAGCCATTAATCTCCAGGTCGCCGCCCACGGTCAGGACCGATCCAGCCCCGCCGACCCCGATGGCGCCGCCATTGCCCAAGGCCGAATCACCGCCGCCGATAACGACCCGGCCGGCTACGGTTGTGGTCCCGCCAATCGAGACGGTGCCAGCCGCACCAACCTCAAGACCCCCGCCGCCCGGCGCTCCGTAGAACGATGCGCTGTCCGTGCCGACGTCGATTTCCGAGGTGCTGTCCACCGACACGATTGATTCATAGCCGACCGACAGTGTATCCGCGATTTCGACCGTTGCGCTGTTGCCAACCATCATCAAGCAACCGGCGATCCAGGCACCGACATCTAGCTCGGTCCCAACCGTCAGGCTCGATCCGGCGCCGCTCACATTGAGCGTGTCTTTTCTACTGCCGATCCAGCCAATCTCCAGCGAGTCGCTTACTGTGACAGAGCCACCGTCCGTGATCTGGAGTGAGCCCGCCCCCCCATACCCAACATACAGAGTTTCGACGCTCAGGGTCGATCCGGTGCCGTCGACTGTGGCGAGGCCAACCTGCGGATACGGATTTCCGTAGCCAATAAAAAGGTCCTCAACGCTTGCCGAGCCGCCCGTTGTGATCTGCAGAACGCCCGAGTGGTCAAATCCAACCCCCAGGAAGTTGCTCACGTCCAGGGTCGATCCGACCCCACTGATTGTGAGCGTGCCGCCGTTGCCAACATCCGAATCCATCACCGAGAGCGTGGCGCCGTTGCTGATCTGCAGAAATGATGCGCCGCCACCGCCGCCAACCCACAGATACACGCTGGCGCTGAGGGTCGTTCCGGCCCCATCGACGGTGAGCGTGCCGGCTGAGATAGCGACACTTTCCGCGGACAGACTGCCACTGACAAAGTAGGTGCTGCCGCTGTCAATATCCACGACATAACCGGTCAGGCTGCCCGATAGTGTTCCACCGGTAGCTACACCGGCAGCTCCGACACCCAGGACGTTGAGCGACGGATCAAAATAAGCTGTTTCGTCGGAAACCGGTTGGCCATAAATCCAACTGACGAAACTAATAACTCCGTTGGTCCCAATGTTTTCGACATATCCGGTTATCCAGTTTGACGACCCGATATCGCCGGAGCCGCCAGCCCAGACTGCATAGCCGAGCTCGATCGTTTGGTTTGTCCCGGACATGGCGCGCTCCTGCAGGCACAGATAAGGTTCGCCGCCCGGGCGGGTTCACCCGAGCGGCTTCGTCCCTAACGATAGCAATCCGTTGCGACAGCGCAAAGCAACCCACAGTTGCAGCGATCGTGGTCGGAGAAGCTGTGGGTTGTGGTTTGGCCGGCGGTCCCTGGCTTCGGCAAGAATTGATGAAACCCGTTCATCGCATTGCCGGCCCGCCAGCCCGATGACTTGAGCAATGGGTTCCAAGGGGCCACCGCCCCTTGGCGGGGTCCAGGGACAGCGCCCCTGGCCTTGCTTCACCCGACAGCCCTGCGCCACGGCCGCAAAACGATGCCACCGGGCGTGAAAATGCTCTACTCTCCCGCCGTCTTCGTCCGGGGGGATCGACCATGCCGCGCCGTCTGCTCGCGTTCCTGTTCCTCACCCTCCTCGCCCTGGCCATGTCCGCCCCGGGGCGCGCCGACGAATTCGTGCTTCCCGGCCTGGCGGACGATGCCAGCGCCTGGGTCGGCGCGCTCGAAAAGCGCTTCCCGGCCGGCGGCACCCCGCAGGCCCGCCGCACCGCCGAGCAGCAGGCCGCTGCGGCGCTGCGCAGCAAGGACACCGCCGCCGCCATCGCCGCCCTCGAACAGCGCATCGCGCTGGGCGAGGCGACCGGCCGGCACTTCCTCGACCTTGCCGGTGCCTATCTGCGCCGTTCGCCGCCCGATCCGGCCAAGGCGCTGCTGGCCGGCTGGCGGGCCTTCGAGGTCGCCAGTGCGGCCGAGCAGGAAATCCCGCCCCTGCTGGTCATCGCCGACGCCCTGCGCGCGCTGGATCGCAACGCCCAGGCGGTGCAGGCGCTGCAGGCGGTGGTCGAGCGCGCCCCCGACAATGCAAACTACAAGCGCCTGCTGGCCGACGCCCAGCGTGCCACCGGCGTGCTGGTCCAGCGCGTCCAGACCGAGGGCGAGGCCGAGCCGCCGCGCGCCTGCATCGTCTTCACCGTGCCGCCGGCCCGGCGCAGCGATTTCGCGCCGGCTGACTGGGTGCGGCTCGACCCGCCGGTGCCGGGCGCGGCGATCACCCGCGAGGACGACCAGATCTGCGTCTCCGGCCTGCCCTCGGGCGCCACCACGCGGGTGATCCTGCGCGCCGGTCTGCCCGGTGAGCAGGGGCTGGCGCTGACGAAGGAAACCGTGCTGGCGGTCGCCCTGCCCAACCGGCGTGCCCGCGTTGCCTTCGATTCCCGCCTGTTCGTGCTGCCGCGTGGCCAGGTGCCGTCGGTCGGGGTGACCACCGTCAACCTCTCGGCGGTGTCGCTGAAGCTGATCCGGCTGACCGAGCGCAACATCATCGCCCTGCTGCACGAGAACAAGCTGGGCGACCCGATGCAGATCTGGACCACCGATTCCATCGCCCGCGACTGGGGGCAGGTGGTGTGGGAGGGCACCGCCGACATCCCGAAATGGGAACCCAACCACGCCGCCCGCACCGCTCTGCCGCTGCCCGAAGCGCTGCGCCAGTCCGGCCCCGGCCTGTTCGCCTTGCTGGCCATCCCCGGCGATGGCACGAAATCGTGGGAGACGGGCGGCGTACAGCTGGTGCTGCGCACCGATCTGGCGCCGACGGTCTGGCGCGGCCAGGACGGGCTGACCGTGCAGGTGCGCGCCTATTCGGACGCCAACGTCCGCCCCGGCGTGCGGCTGGCCCTGGTCGCCCGCAACAACGACGTGCTGGCCGAGGCCGTCACCGATGCACAGGGCGTCGCCCGCTTCGCCGCCCCGCTGCTGCGCGGCGAGGGACCGATGGCGCCGGCGGTGTTGCACGCGTTCGGTCCCGGCGACGATTTCGCCGCCCTCGACCTCACCGTCGCCGCCTTCGACCTGTCCGATCGCGGAGTGGAGGGGCAGAAACAGCCCGGCCCGCTCGATTCCTATGTATGGCTGGACCGCGGGATCTACCGGCCGGGCGAGACCGTGCAGGTGATGGCGCTGCTGCGCAGCAATGCCGGCCTGCCGGCTGACCTTCCCGTCCGGGTCACGGTGAAGCGGCCGAACGGTCAGGTGTTCCTGCAGGCCACCCCGCCGCGCACGGCCGATGCCTCCATCCACCTGCCGGTGGTGCTGTCCGCCGGCGCGGCGGTCGGCACCTGGACGGTGGAGGTGCAGGCCGACCCGAATGCGCCGCCGATCGGGCAGGCCGAGTTCCGCGTCGATTCCTTCGTTCCCGACCGGATGGCGGTCGAGACCGGGACGGCACCGGCAGTGATCATTCCCGGCCAGCCCGCCATTGTGCCGGTGTCCGCGCGTTTCCTGTATGGCGCCCCGGCCGCCAACCTGTCCGGCAAAGCGTCGATGCGCCTGGTGGTCGATCCGGCGCCGTTCCCCGCCCTGGCCGGCTACCGCATCGGGCTGGCAGGGGAGACCTACGCGCCCGAGGCCAGCGACCTGGAACTGCCCGACACCAACGCGCAGGGTCAGACCAGGCTCACCATCCTGCTGGCGCGCGCGCCCGACACCACCCAGCCGCTGAAGGCGGCAATCGACATCACCGTGAACGATCCCTCCGGCCATGGCAGCCGGGCGGCGCTGGAAATCCCGGTGCGCTCCGCCTTCCCGCTGATCGGCATCAAGCCAGCCTTCCCCGACAATGCGGTCGATGCCGGCACCGAAGCCGCGTTCGACATCGCCGCAGTGCGCCCGGACGGCCAGCGCACGGCGCTGAAGGCGAAGCTGCGCCTGGTGCGCGAGCGGCCGGACTGGCGCCTGGTGATGAACGGCAACCTGGCCCGCTACGAAACGGTCTGGCGTGACGAGCCGCTGGAAACCAGCCAGGTCGATATCCCCGAGGGCACTCCGCTGCGCTTCGCCCGCAAGCTGGATTTCGGCCGCTACCGGGTCGAGGTGGCGCAGAAGGGCGGCATGGCGCTGACCTCCACTCGGTTCCGCGCCGGCTGGGCCAGTTCCGACAGCCCCGACGTGCCGGACCGGGCGGATGTCGCCGCCGACCGGCGCAGCGTGCCGGCCGGGCAGTCGGTGAAGATCCACATCGCCCCGCCCTTCGCGGGCGACGCCACGCTGCTGGTGCTGACCGACCGGGTGCTCAGCCTGCGCACCTTGTCCGTTCCCGCCGGCGGCACTGACGTGGACGTGCCGGTGGAGACCTCCTGGGGGCCCGGCGCCTATGTCGCCGTGCACGTGTTCCGCCCGGGCAGCGACGGCACCCGGCCCGGCCGCGCCATCGGCCTGACCTGGGTCGGCGTCGATCCGGCCGCGCGCACCCTGGCGGTGACCGTCGCCGCCCCCGAGCGCCTGCCGCCGCGCGCCCACAGTGTGGTGCCGGTGCGCACCGCGCCGGGCGCCTGGGTGACGCTGGCGGCGGTGGACGAGGGCATCCTGCGCCTGACCAGCTTCGTCTCGCCCAACCCGGCGCCGCATTTCCTCGGCCGCCGTGGCCTCGGCATCGACATTCGCGATGATTGGGGGCGGCTGATCGCCCCGCCGGACGGCCCGGCCACGCTGCTGCGCCAGGGCGGCGACGAGGGCAGTTTTGTCCTGCCCGACATTCCGCTGCGCACCGTTGTGCTGTTCACCCCGCCGGTGCAGGCGGGGCCGGATGGGGTCGCGTCCATCCCGCTCGACCTGCCTGACTTCAACGGGCAGGTGCGGCTGATGGCGGTGTCCTGGCTGGGCAGCCGGATCGGCGCCGGCAGCACCGACGTGACCGTGCGCGATCCGCTGGTGGCCGAGGCGCTGCTGCCCCGCTTCCTCGCCCCGGGCGATGAGGCGCGGCTGGCCGTGCTGCTGCACAACCTCGACCTTCCGGCCGGCGAAGCGGTGGCCCGCATCAGCGTGCAGGGGCCGCTGGCGGTGTCCGGACCCGACCGGCTGGCGGTTACTCTGGCACCGGGTGCGCAAGCGGTGCCGGTGACCGTGCTGCGCGCTACCGGTATCGGCCGCGGCGTGATCCGGCTGGAAGCGAGCGGGCCGGGCGGATTCGCGGTCACCCACGACTACGCATTGACCGTCCGGCCGGCCCGCGGCCCGGTCGCGCAGGTGGCGGGCGGCGAGCTGGCGCCGGGGGGCGACATTGCGCTGGCGCCCGTCCTGGCCCGCTTCCTGCCCGGCACGGCGCAGGCATCCGCCAGCTTCGGCGCGCCGGTGCGCTACGACGCGGCGGCGCTGGTGCAGGCGCTGTCGCTCTACCCGCTCGCCTGCCTGGAGCAGGCGACCAGCCGCGGCTTGCCGCTCGCCGTGCTGCCGGACGGCTCGTTGGCCGGACCGGACCGCGCCGGACGGCTGCAGGCCCAGGTCGCATCGGTGCTCGACCACCAGCGCTACGATGGCGCTTTCTCGCTTTGGTCCGCCAGCGGCGAGGCCGAGCCCTGGCTGACCGCCTACGCCATGGAGTTCCTGCTGCGTGCGCGCACCGCCGGCGCGGCGGTGCCGGAAGCGGCGATCGCCGATGGGATCAAGGCGCTGGCCGAGGCAACCGATCAGGACCAGGACGACCCGGCCGCGCAGGCCGCACAGGCGTACCGTCTGTACGTGCTCGCCTTCGCCGGCCACGGCCGGCCCGGCGCGGAACGGGTGCTGGCAGAGAAGATGGACAAGCTGCCCACCCCGCTGGCGAAGGCGCAACTCGGGGCCGCACTGGCGCTGTCCCACGACACGCCGCGCGCCGAGGCGGCCTTCGCCGCCGCGCTGGAAGCGCCGGGGCGGCACTGGTGGGCGGCCGATTTCGGCACCGCTCTGCGCGACCAGGCGGCGATCGCCGTGCTGCTGAAGGAATCCGGCCTGCTGGCGGATCGTCTGCCCGCTGTTGTCGCCGGCCTGCCGGGCGCCGACCTGCAGGCCGATGCGCTCAGCACCCAGGAACAGGCCTGGACGTCTACGGCCGCCGGGGTGCTGGGCCGCGACGGCCGGCCGGCGCGCATCGCGCTCGACGGGCGTGCCCTGCCCGAAGCCGCGGTGGTGACGGTGGCGCTGGACGCTCCGGCAACCGCCCGCAACCTCGGCGACCGCGCGGTCTGGCAGAGCCTCGCGGTCACCGGCATTCCGGCCGAGGCGCCGCCGGCCGCGCGCAATCTGATGCGGGTGCAGCGCCGCTTCTTCAACCTCGACGGCTCGACGCTGGACCTCGACACGCTGAAGCAGAACACCGTGTTTGTCCTGCTGCTCGAAGGCAAGGCCGAGGACGGGCAGGACCACCGCGCCCTGCTGATGCAGGGCCTGCCGGCGGGCTGGGAAGTCGCCGGCCGCTTCGCCGAGGGCGCCGCGCCGGGCCTGCCCTGGCTCGGCGAGCTGTCGGCGACCGAAGCGCAGATCGGCGCCGATGACCGCTTCGCCGCGGTGGTCGCGCTGGCGGCGGACAAGCCGGCGCTGCGCATCGCCGTGCGGCTGCGGGCAGTGACGCCGGGCAGTTTCGAGCTTCCCGGGGCGGAGCTGTCCGACATGTACCGCCCGACGCTGTTCGCGCGGCAGGCGGCGAACCGGATCAAGGTGCTGGCGCCGGAGTGAGGCGCGACCCCTCCCCCCGGCCCCCTCCCTCAAGGGGAGGGGGAGAGGAAGTTCTGCACCCCCTCCCCTTGAGGGAG
>CAIXDS010000313.1 GCA_903918195.1 uncultured Acetobacteraceae bacterium
GACAACCGCCTCGAGGTCGCGAAGCGGTTCGGTGCCACGGCGGGCATCAACAGCGCCAATGGCCGCGCCCTGGAAACCGTCATGCATTTGACCGGCGGACGCGGCGTCGACACCGCCATCGAGGCGGTCGGCATTCCGGCCACTTTCGAGCTCTGCCAAGACCTCATCGCACCCGGCGGCACCATCGCCAACGTCGGCGTGCATGGCGTGAAAGTGGACCTCCATCTGGAGCGCTTGTGGGACCGCAACGTGACCATCACCACGCGGCTGGTGGATACCGTCAGTACGCCGATGCTCCTCAACGCCCTGCGATCCAACAAGATAGACCCCAAACGACTGATCACGCATCGTTTCAAGCTCGATCGCATTCTTGACGCGTACGAGACCTTCGCGCATGCTGCCGACACAAAATCCCTCAAGGTGATCATTGAGGTTTAGCAAAAGCCGGGGCAATGCGAATCCGCTTCTGCTTCCCGACAATGCGCAGAAAGGCCTCTGGACCGACACTGCGAGACCCATGGCGTCGTATTGACCGGTCAAACTATTCGATCTCGGTGAAGCGCCGGACTTTGTCCCTGATGGGATCTACTCCATTATCGCTTTTCAACCAAGTGACCTGACGCGAGTGGCGGATTCCGGCGGGCCAGACGCGGGCAATGGTGGACGGCGCCGATCAGATCAGACCCATCACGCAGCGGTAACTCGGTCCCGCGCGCCCATATTGTACTTTCTGAGCAAAGCATTAGGGGGGCGATTGGATAATATGCGGGCTGGGAGAAGACCCCTCGACGTGACCCCGGTGGCAAGAATCACGCTCGGGATGATCCACATCCCTGACTTCCTTCGCGTAAGCGACGTCTCACCATCACATTGCGCGGCGCGCGGAATTTGAGGCTTCCTGTCGTCCTTGAGGAAGGACGACAGGATGTTGGAAGCGGTGTTGGATCCTGAGGATGGTCCTACGAGTGATCATAGGAGCACTCGTAGGCAGCGCATCGAGGTCATCACGCGGGGCGAGCGCCGCCGGCGTTGGACGGCGGAACAGAAGCGCGAGATCGCGGCAGAGAGTTTGGAGGCGGGTGCGTCGCCGATCACGGTGGCCCGTAAGCATGGGATCAGCACTGGCCAGCTCTACACCTGGCGACAGCAGCTGCTACGGAACGCGTTAGGAGCGGCGGCCGATGCGAAGCCGAGTTTCGTGCGCGTCGATGTTGTGGCGGGGCCGCCGCGCCTGGAGACAACCGTTCCGGCAGTGCCGAAGCAGGACACACTTGCAACGCCGATCGCGCCTCCGTCGGCACATGCACCTTCCCAGCCGGACGGGCGGATCGAAATCACGCTGTCGCGCGGTGTGTCGGTGCGGGTGGATGCGAAGGTGGATGGGGCTGCATTGCGGCGGGTGTTGGCCGCCCTGGAACGGTCATGATCGCGGCACCACCTGGCGTTCGGGTCTATCTCGCCTGCGGTGCCACCGACATGAGACGAGGCATGGCGGGACTTGCCATGCAGGTGCAGCAGATCCTGTCACAGGACCCTTTCGGTGGCGGCGTGTTTGCGTTCCGCGGCAAACGGGGTTGTCTTATCAAAGTTCTATGGCACGATGGCATCGGCCTGTGGGTCCTTTGGTCATGATGCCTCTCCAAAGCAGATGCAGGTCGCATATGGTCCATCCTGACGGCACTCATCATCAAAGCTTCTGAGCTGGAGGCAGCCGACTGCCAGCGCCCCGTTGCTGGAGCAGTGCCTCGACGTCCTCCAGGCGCACAAGCCACAGGCTATGCCATCCCGCAACAACCCGGCGGCCCGGCAGGCGTTGCTTGTATATCCAGCTGTAGATAGTGCCCTCTGGCATGTCCAGGCGAGCGGCAATTTCTGTAACGGTGAACTCTCCCTCTTGCCGGGCGGCAATAGCACCAGGACGTTTTTGGTTATCGGATAGAATGCCCATGCGCGCCAACAACGCCCTGACACTGCCCTCGGTAA
>CAIXDS010000314.1 GCA_903918195.1 uncultured Acetobacteraceae bacterium
ACGGCGCGCCGCGCCCGGCTGCGCGTCGGCCTCTACACCGGCCGCGACGACGACCAGGAACAGGAGGGCGCCGATCCCGCGGCGGGCCGGGCCGGGGACGGCACCGTGTCCCGGATGATGGTGACGGAGGCGAACGGCCGGGAGCAGTACTGGCACATCACCGACCGCCGGGCCATGCAGGACGACCCGCCGGACATCCTGCTGACCAACTACAAGATGCTCGACTACCTGCTGATGAAGCCGAAATACCGGGCCATCTGGCGGTTCAACGCCCCAGGGCGGCTCGCCTATCTGGTGCTGGACGAGCTGCACACCTACGACGGCGCACAGGGCGCCGACGTGGGCTGCCTCATCCGCCGCCTGAAGGCGCGGCTCGACATCGCCGCGGGCGATCTCTGCTGCGTCGGCACCAGCGCGACCATCGCCGGCGGCCGCACCGAGGAGGAAATGGACCCCCTGCAGCGGCTGGCCGATTTCGCCGGCACGCTGTTTGAGGAGCGCTTCGAGACCAAGATGATCGTCACAGAGGCGGACAACCGCTTCACCATCCACGAGATGGTCGACCCGGCCAGCGAGCGATTCACGCCCGACCGACTGCCGACCGCCGAGGACTGCGCGCCGCGCGACGATGAGACGGCCGCTGCCTTCGCCCAGCGCGCCGCCCCGCTGTTCGGCGCCCCGGCGTTTCCGCTGAATGAGGCGAAGAATGTCTGGGCCGGGCAGGTAACGCACAGGCCCTCGGACGAGAAGTACTGGGGGATCGCGCTTGGCCAGTGGCTGCGACGGCAGGAGATGTTCAAGGCGCTGCTGGACCTGACGGAGTCTCCCGTCCTGACGTGGGACGCGCTGGTGGATGGGCTGTCCGACCGCTTCTTCGCCTTGCGTGCCGTCGGCGACCGCGCCGCCCGGGACATGGTGGTCGCCGCTTTCTTTGCGCTCGTCGCGCAGGCCCGTCAGCTTCGCAGCGGGCGCGCCCTGCCGCTGGTGCCGACCCAGGTGCAGATATGGGTGCGGGAGTTGCGGCGCCTTGGCCGCTTTGTGGCAGAGGAGCCGGTGTTCGGCTGGCTCGACGAACGCCAGCCCGACAAGCCGATCCTGCCCGTCGCCCATTGCACCGAATGCGGGGAGTCCGCCTGGGTGGCGCTGGCAGACCCCGACACCAAGGCGCGCATCGGCACGCAGGGCGTGATCGGGTTTCAACTGATCGACGATCCAACGCTCATCTACCAGGGCTGGGGCATCTCGGGATCGCCCTCGCCCGACCTGGTGGTGATGAGTCCATGGCATCAGGACGACGACGGCGAGCGCGACCCGTCTTTGCCCATGATGGACTGGTATCTCGCCCCGGAGAGCCTGGTCGCGCGCCAGGGCGTGGGGGTGTGCCCGCTGACCGGGGCGCGCACGTTCCGGATTAAGCTCCATAACGAGCCGCACCGGCGGGACACCGGCAAGGTGGTAGGGCGCAAGCGCTGCCCGCACTGCGGGGCGCGCGACAGCCTGATGTTCATCGGCAGCCGGGCCGCCACCGTGTCCAGCGTCGCCATTGACGAGATGTTTGGCTCGGTCCTCAACAGCGACCCCAAGCTGCTCGCTTTCACCGACAGCGTGCA
>CAIXDS010000315.1 GCA_903918195.1 uncultured Acetobacteraceae bacterium
ACGCGCGGATGCGCCTCGGCGACCCGAGCGAATTCCGCCTCCCAGTCGCTGTCCAGCACCACATGGTTGACGTGGCAGCGCGCCGGGCTGGTGGTGTAGAGCGGCTTGGATGTGGAGAAGTTGACGAAGCGGCTGCTGCCTTTCGGGTTGTAGGGATCGAGGATCGCCTTGATCTCGTTGGCAGCCGGTTTGACCGGCTGGCAGGCGAGAAAGATCAGCTCGGCCGCCTGATCCGCCAGTTCCAGATAGGTGACCATGGCCGGCGTGGTGCCGCCGGTGCAGACCAGATAGCCCTCGTCGATCCAACGCTTGGCGGCGCGCTTGATCTGGCCGAACAGGTGCATCTTGGGCGGTTCGGACGGGTCGCGGAACTGGTTGTAGAGAAGATGCTTGGCGAGATGGTAGCTGATCTCGCTCGGCCGCACCGCTTCCAGCACCGCCGTGGTCAGCTCCACCCCTTCGCCGACGATGCCTTCCAGCAGCACCCGGCACGGCCCGACCTTCTCCGGCGTCAGTTCCAGGCGCGAGTCAGCGGTAAACACAGCCTCGACCCGCTCATCGGGCAGCGCCACCCGATAGCCTTCGACGCGGGGGAACACGATCTCCAGCGCCGCGCGTTCTTTCAGCGCCTGGACGCGGGTGGTGGGCTTGGGCGGCTTGGGCTTGGTGACCACCGGCTGCGCCGCGAAGTCGAACGGAATGCCCATGATGTCGGCGTATTCCACGTCGAACATGCCTTCGGCATTCAGGTCGTAGGATTGCCGGCGCAGCGCGCGACCAACCACCTGTTCGCACAGCAACTGCGTGCCGAAGGCGCGCACCCCGAGAATGTGGGTGACGGTGTTGGTGTCCCACCCCTCGGTCAACATGGACACCGAGACCACGCAGCGCACCGTCTCGCCCAACCGGCCCTTGCGGCCAACTGTGTTCATCACCTCGCGCAGCAGATCGGCGTCTTGGATCGCCTCGGCGCCGGCGGCGGCGCCATCGCGTTGCATCTTCTCGCGGCGGAACTGCTCAATCTCGGCCGCGACGGCGGAGCGAAAGCCCGGATCGAGCGCTTCGCCCGAATCCACCTGCTCGCTGTCGATCAGTAGCGTATTTGGGCGGGCCAGTCGCGCGCCGTGTTCGTCGTAGTTACGGAACAGCTTGAGATGTCCGTCGATGAAGCGGTTTTGCTCGTCCTCGCCGTCACGCTCGAAGCCGGCGATCCACTCATAGACCAGCTCGGAGGTCGAGGTGTTGTTGCACACCACGATGAAGACGGGGGGAACGCCGATGCCGGCGCGCGACCACTCCTCGAACGTCTTTTCGTAATGGCCGTAAAGGGCATAGAGCGCGGTATAGAGCCGCTTGGGCAGCGCCAGCGGGTTGCCCTTGCCGCCCTTGGCCCGGCCGGCTTTCGGCATCTCCTTGCCGATATGCTTCCACAGGTCGCGGTAGATCGGAACTTCGGCGCCGGGCAGATTGTCGGAGACCGGGATGCGCGGCAGCTTGACGATGCCGCATTCGATCGCGTCCATCAGCGAGAAATCGCTGACCGTCCACGGGAACAGAGTGCCTTCGCGATAGCCCGAGCCGCGCAGGAAAAACGGCGTCGCCGACAGGTCGAACAGCGCGGTGATGCCGAGCTTACGTTTGACCGCCTCCAGCCCGGCGATCCACAGGCGCGCGGCCTCGCTGTTCTTCTTGGCCTCCTCCCGCTCGTCAGCGCCCACCTCTTCATCGCTGTCGGGCTTCTCCCGATAGCAGTGATGCGCTTCGTCATTGAGGACAACGACACCCTTGAACCCCATCAGGTCGTTGGCGACCCGGTGCAGCATCTGGCCATCATTCTCGATCGTGTCCGGTGGCGCATCGCGGCCCTGGAGCAGCGAGCGGCCGGTCTTGCTGATCTCCAGCGTCTCGCGCGGTTTGAAGGCGTGGTAGTTGGTGATCACGATCTTGGCGCGATCGATGTCGGGCAGCATGTCAGCCGGCACCAGTTCGCGGCCCCGGTAATAGCTGTCGGGATCGTTGGGCTGCAGCACGCGCAGCCGGTCCTTGATGGTGATGCCGGGGGTGACGATCAGGAAACCCCGGCTGTAAAGACTGCTCCCCGGTGTGCGCACGGCGTTGACCGTCTGCCACGCCATCAGCATGGCCATCACCGTGGTCTTGCCGCTGCCGGTCGCCATCTTCAGGGCGATGCGGAACAGGTCGGGGTTGGATTGCTCGTTCGCGCCCAGCAGATGCTGGCGGAACTTGTCGTAGCGGCGTTCCCGGCGGGCAACCTCGGTCAGCCAGATGGCGGTCTCAACCGCCTCCACCTGGCAGAAGAACGGACGGACGGTCTGAAACGGGTGGTGACGCCAGTGCGTCAGCAGCCGTTGCGTCGCCGGCGTGACGCCCCAATCCGTCGGATTGCGCAGATCGCGCCAAGCCGCGACATAGCGGCGTATTTCGTTGATGATCGGGGTCGGGTTGTATTCCTGCTCGGCCGTCGAGAGGTCTTGCTTGTCCGGCAGCACGAAGCTGGTCTGCTCGCCCTTGCCCTGTTTCTTGCGCGACTTCGGAACCGGGGTGATCAGCTCCGATCGCCGCCGGCCGGCAACCGGCGGCAGGTCGAGCGGCTGTCCCTCGCTGTCCAGGGCATGATGCCGGGTCGGCGGCTCATAGGGCGAGTTCAGGATCGGCTGTTCGAAAAACCCGGACGACATGGGGGACTATCTCTTTGCGAAGGCGGTGCCGCTTTTCAGCTGATCCTATACGCCGGTCCGGACTCGCAATCATCTGAATGCGGCAGGTGATGCAGCGTGTCATCGCTCAAGCCGCAGCTCCGTCAGTTTGAACTTTCCGCCCTGCCGCCTAAGCATTGACGTCATTTTAGGACCGGCTCCAGCGGCGTCGGCTCAACCGTCGAAAACGTCCCTTGGTCGAGGTTACAAAGCGTCTCGATCACATGGGGCGCCAGAGCCAATTCGACCAACAAATCCTCAGGCCGCTTGCGGCCCGATGCCAGAACCATTTCGACAGCCTTCCGCAACAGCTTGGGTTGTTCAAGCGGGTAGCGAGTCGGGTCATCCAAAGGCTCCCTGGTCCGCCACTTGCGAGCAGAAATCTGCTTGTACAGGTTGGTAATCTGGAACTCGTCAAAGACGCCTAGATCTTTGCAACGATAGACCATGGCTTGGATTGCCACTTTCCACCGCGCTTTCAATTCTACGAAGGCGTCAAGTCGCGTAGTGAAGACCTCGTTCGGGAAGGACTGGGCTGGTAGCAGAAGAGCGCCTGCGAAGCGGTTCGCCTCAGCCTCGATACGCTTCAGCGTCTTAGGGTCTTCTATATCCTCCTGCCCTACTCCACGATGGAGTACAAGATGGCCGATCTCGTGCGCGACATCGAACCGCGCACGCGCAGAAGAGTCCTTCTCGGATGCGAGAAAGATGAACGGTCGTGCGCCATTCCAGAACGAAAATGCCTCGATGCGCTCGCCCTCCATCCGCAAGCGCACCGCAATGATACCCTTGCCTTCCGCAAGGGCCAGGACGTTGGACAATGGGCCATACCCTAAGCCCCAGCGGCTTCTACACTCCGCCGCAGCCTCCTCAATCTCCTCATCGGCATAACCGCCGCCGGGATCGGATGGCGTCAAACTGGGGACCACGACCGGCGGATAGTTCACCAGATCGTCCACGTATCGAGCGATCTGGACCTCCCAGCCCGCGTAGGCGTCGCACATCAGGTTTCGCCGCTTGGTTTCGGGGCCGGTTGCGCGAAAAAACCGCGGCCCGAATCCACCAAAACTTTCGCGATCGGAAGCGGTGAAATAGGCAATCGGCTGGTCCAGTACGGTCGCAATTGCGGCGAGCGTCGCTGCCTCGGGCGACTTCTCACCAAGCTCGTATGCAGAAATGGCCTGCCGTGTCTTTCCGATCGCCGTTCCCAGCTCGGCTTGATTCAAGCGTTTAGCGGCACGTGCGTCTTTCAGCCGCGCTGGAATCAAACGCCGCCCGGCGGGCGCTCCGCGGGCGGCGTTTGGGAAGGGTAGGATGTTGTTATTCGACTCCATTGTCCCGGCGCCACTTCTCGATCTCTTCCTTCAGAGTCATCACCGCATCCGTGTCCGTGTCCTCGACGGGCGGAACCTCTGACGGGACCTCATGGATCATCTCCATGAGATTCGGCGTCCGATAAATATAATGGCGCGTGTGCTGTGGGTGAGGCACGCCGAGGTGCGCGAACTCATATTCTTGAACGTCGCGAACCTGCTTGCCGTGAACTAGCAGGAAGGAAGGTAGCCCGACGACAGCGCGCGTATCGTCGAAATCCTTCAGCGCAAACGATGGCTGGTTGTTCAACCTTGCATTCTGGCGGAACTTCACGTCCCGCGGTTGCACTGCAGGATCTGCGACCTGGCTGATGCTTAGAACCGAATGCGACAGCTTAATTTGAAGATAACGGCCCGTGGGCTTGGCAAAGGGATGCCAACGACAATCCACAGGCCACCGACCACTCTCGATGATGCGCTGAAATGCGAAGTCAACAGCCCAAGACACAAGCCGCCCGTGGTTATCTTCCGCGCTCGGGACCTGAAGAATCGGTTCGGCCATCGCTAAGGCGGCCGCGGCTGCATAGGCATTCTTCAAGGCTGGAGGAAAAAGGGCGCGGTAGCGAACCGGTATCTGATCCAATAGAAATTGCTCGGCGGCAACGATGTCCATTCGGCCCTCGGTCGGTTGCGTCCCTGCGAGGGCAACCATACCCGAAAATGCCACCAGTTTGTCAACCTACTTTTTTGCTGCCGCTCGCGGCCTCCTTCTCGGCGATTTCCGCCCGCTGTTCCGAGCAGGCTCCGCGCTCGTCGTTCCGCTCAGCTTCTTAAGCCGCTTTCACCGCGAGACACTACCCCCAACCATGTTAAAATGTTCTGGAATCGCATTAAAAGCTGTGGTAGATTGAATGCAGTGGTGATGAGACAACCCTGCTAACGCAGAGGCAGTCTCTCCCCGACCATGATGATGATCATATTGATCAATCTGCGTCCGATGAGGACGCCACGGGGTCGTTTGGCAACAACCTCGAATATGAGGTGCGTATGAACAGGACGGTATTTATCGATCACTCTGAATAGGAATAAACCCTCCGGCGCGTGACTTGTGGCACTGTCCCATCAGCGGCGGATGACTGATGGGAGGTTGTCATGGACGTTCCCACCCTCGATCCCCTGTGGCTGGCCGGCGCCGTCACCTTCGCCGCGGCCGGTGCCCTGGGGTTCTACGAACTCGGCTTCGTCGGCCTCTACCGCCAGCGCCACGAAAGCCGTACCGCCCACGGCACCGCCAGTTGGGCCGATAAATCCGAACTGAAGAAGGCCGGGTTGTTCAACGACGAGGGCCTGGTGCTCGGCCGCTACCGCGGCCGGCTGCTGCGCCTCGCCACCGA
>CAIXDS010000316.1 GCA_903918195.1 uncultured Acetobacteraceae bacterium
GCGTCAGCCCGCGTCGAAAGTCCTCGTAGTGCTCGACGACGTCGTCAATTTGCCCAAGCGCGTGCTCGCGCGCGATCTCGGCGCGGAAGCCGGAACTGGACTCGCCGGCGTAGCCCTCAAAGCTTGCGATGGAGGCATGCTTGTACTGGATCTTGCCTGCGACCGTGCCGAATGGCCGGTTGGCGATGTGCCAGGCAACAGTACGGCGGAACTGGCGGGTGCTGAAGTGCCACGGCTGGTTGTCCGACCCGCGCGGAATCGCCGGCGCGTCTGGCTTGCCGCGCGTACGGTCGAGGTGGTCCCTGAACTGGTTCAGCGTACGCACAATCTCGCTCGACAGGTGGTCCTTGGTCGCCACGCCGCCCTTGAGCACAACCCAGAGGCTGTCGATGCCTCGCCGGGCGCGTGCTGGCTTTGTCAGGCGCTCGAGGATTGCAACGGCACGGCTGACAGGCGCGATCGTCACCCAATCCTCGGCCCGACCAGCGACACCGGCATGCTTGTAGGCATTGCTGCGGATAAGATGACGTTCGACTAACCCGTCGACGCTGCGTGCGACCGAGTGGCAGCCCGTGCGCATTGCCTGCACCTCGCTGTCGCGCATCCCCGTCAGGTAGGCGCACACGACGTAGCAGGCCGCTTGCAGCCACTTCTCTTCCTGCATGAGGCTCTTCTGGTCGAAGCGATCAGGGCGCCATGGCTGTCCCGTCTCGATCATCGTTGAGATCGGAGGATCCATCCCGCCGATCTCTGTACCGATCTCACGAATGGCATTAAGCACGCGCGCATGATTGCCATCGATCTGGCTGATCTCACAGGTTATGCAGCCAAGATGGAGTGCGATCAATGCATAGTTGATGGGGACTGGATCGAGCCGGCTGAACACATGCGCGTCATCGGGCCACACCGGAATGCCACGGCCAGCAGCCCGCCGGCTTGCAATGTAGGCATCGAGCCGCTTGGCAACGGCGGCACCAATGGTTCGGGAACCGCGTGTCTCATGGACGTCGATCTTGCGGGCGCGGGCTTCGAGCCGGTCAAGCTCGGCACGGGCGAGAAGGATGTCGGCTGCGAAGTCGTCGATGTAGCGGAGAGACCAGCGCAGCATTGCGGTAATCACCGGCTCCGGAATACGCGGTGTGCTATTCTCCAGGCCGATAGGACGGCAACCCGCGATCTGGAACGCGGGCCGCCCACGCCACGGCGTGAATTTGAAACCACCGTGGCTCAGCCGATCGGCATGCTCGTGCAGGTCGATGGGGACGTCGAGTAAAGATGCGACGTGGTAAGGTCCACGCTGGCCACCCGCTTGAAGGTGGGCGAGCCACGAATCGAGATCAGCCTGGTCCAGCAAACTGAGTTTGAAACGGCCTCGGCGGCTCTCAGCAAAGCTCATGAAACGGCGGAGGCGATTGAACACTTGCCGCACGGACGAAGGTGTCAGGCGCGGCCTGAGACTGCCTTGGGGCTCGTGCAAGCGGGCGTAGAGATATTCCTTGGCTGTCAAAATCTGCATCGGATCGGCAAGCTGCGCGAAATCGACAGTGCAATGGCACCGTCTGGCGTTCTCCCGGAACACGGCAGGCGTGACATCCCAGTGATTATCGCCGAAACGCGGGAGCGATGCGAACGGGATGCCGCGGCGAATCTGCAGCCCTGTCGGCACGCCCTCACCATCACGTACGTATTGAGATACAGCCTGTTCGGAGTTGGTGCTGGCTCGTGCAGGCAAGACCTTCATACCGCCGCTGCCTCCGGCGGTAGGTGCAACAGACACCCTTGGTTTGCCGCGATAGTACGCGCCGCCGCAACGACGGCTGCTGGAAACGCAGGCAGTATCTGGTCAGCGATACGCCGATGCGCATGGCCGAACTTGGCGGCCCAATCGGCCGCATGAAGATTCTCGCGCTGCGCCACCATGAACTCCAGGAAAGCGATCAGCGAGGGCAGCTTGCGGCTGGTGATCACCGCGTTGCTACAATCCAGGCATCCCCAGAAAGGAACTGGGCATGCCTGCCCCTTCTTACCGAACGGGCTTGCGTAAAAGCCGCTGCAGCTCGCAAGCCACAGGTCCTGGGCGCCATCCAGAAATGCTATCACCTCGGCCGGCGGCACCGGCAAGTCTGCCTTCGCGGGCGCCTTGCGCATACGGGCCTCTATCTTGGGCGGCACGATGCGTGGGCTCAGCGCAGCATCGTGAGCATCCTGCAGGCCTGCGGCAATCGCCATCTCGTGTAGTGGTCGTAGTGCCGGGATGTCAGCGTAGTGGTTCGCGGCAACTTCGGCAGTGTGCCCAACTGCGAACTGTTCCATCTGGCCGTTTGTGCGCCGATACCACTCCGCCTTGAAGGTCTTGCGCAGCCTCGCCAATACAAGCCTGGGTGGCTTGCCATTATCGTCGAGGATGTGGTTGCGGTCGATAAAGTCTCTGAGAGCCTTGATCCCAGGATGACCGACGCCGGCGACAAGGCTACCATCCCGATGGTAGCACCATAGGCTGTCGGCACCAAGAAACTGTCGTGCCCGTTCAGTGAGCCGCAGCGCCATGCGTACCAGACCGCCCGGTGTTCCGCTGGAGCCATCGCGGACCCGTAGCCGATGCCACTCCGCGCCGCGCGCGCGTCGCTTGCGATATTCGATCTCGACGCTGCCTGCCGCAGGGTTCTTGAGACAGCTTGCAGTCAATCCTTTGCAGCACTCGATCTCAATGCCGGTCTCCAGCGAGAGCAGAATGAGGAAAGCCACGACGTCAGAGCAAGAGAGGTAAAAATGGCCGTGCAGCTCGCCGAGAAGCGTGCTGTTGTCCGCCCCCGCAACGCGGCGGAGGCAGTAAAGTTCGCGGTATATCGGAAGAGCACAGCTGATCGCGCCATCAGAGCGGAGATGCTCCATCACCACCCTGTAGGCGGCGCGCATCTTGGCGTCGCCCCCCGCCAGCCCATTCCGCAGAACCGCTTCTCCGGTGACGACAATTCGCTGGTGAATAGCAAGTACCTCTCGCCGCGAGGCCTCCCGCAATGATGCGGTAACCCGCTCGCTGTACGCGTCGCGTGGACGGCTCTTGCCGCAATAGCGACTACTGACGTGATGCAGGCGTGCAAAAAGGCTCGCAGAAATCGACCCAGGTTGCTCCTCGTGCATCACGCGCAGGCACCCGGTCAGCTTGGACATGATCTGGTAGGCGGTGATCTCACTGTGGCGGCCGGCGCGCAACCAGATCTCGAAGCCGTTGATATGTTCGGGTGCAAGATCCTTCGGGCGTCGGATCGCCGGATGACGGTCATCGAGGTAAGCCCAGAACCGCCGAACTGCGTTGACGTAGGCTTTTGCCGTCGAGAGTGCGCCAGCCGGGCCACCAATTTGGCAGATGCGCCATAGCGTAAGGACGAACGGTCGCAGCAGAGCCCGACGTCCAAGATCGGCCATGTCGACGCTGATGTGTTCCCCATAACGAAGGCGGACATCGAACCGAAAACTTGCCAGCGCGGCAGCTATCTCAACGTCGGGATCCGGCGTCTCTGGGAACCAGACCCGCCGGCGGGGACGATGGTTGGGTCCGGCGGCGCGCATCACGATGCCGGTGCGTCGAGGTCGTCAGCCCACCGCGAGGCCGCGGCATCGATGAGCGCACGGCTCTCCTCAAGGCTGTCGAGGTAGATGTAGGTGCTGGTGATGCTGCTGTGGCCGAGCAACCGCTGGAGCTTCTGGAGGGGATCGCCGATGACGCGCCGGTATACAGCGCCGTGTAGATCCGGTTTGGCCATCACGGCACCGATCTGGGCCTGGATAAGAAGCGACAGCATGTGAACGGCGAATGTGTGTCGGAGCATGTGCGGAGTCACATGCAGATCAATACCTCGTCCGCGGCAGCGCGTGCCGGCGCGCAAGAATGCGGCCTCCCAGGCGGCCGGACGCATAGGGCGGCCGTTGTCGGCTAGCCACAGCGCGGCGGGTTCCGAGGGTATGCCATTCGCCGCGAGGTTAACGAGACGTGCCCGCTCGCCGGGACGCATGACGTCGAGACGCCGGCGGCCCGGCCGGCTGCCGGCGATGGCGATCAACGCGCTGTGACCTTGCCAGTCGAGCACCCTGACCGGATCGCGGAGTCGCTCCCAGTCACGGCGAGACCGCCAGCGCGCAGCCGCATTCGCCCGCTCGATCTCCATGTAGTCGTCGATCCGCCGCAAGAGGCGGCGGGGTATCCGTATCTCGCGGCCCTTGCCTCCTTTGCAGATCGCGGCCGGCAGCGCGACGGGGCAGGACCGTGTGTCACCCAGGAGCGGATCATCATGACGTGGGAGATCGGCCGGCAACAGGCTCGATGCCTCTTCTAGCCGCAGACCAGTCGCGACGAGAAGTTCGGCGAAAAGTGCGTCGCGTTCACCGTTGTGGCCGCGCCAGGTGGCGTCAGTTTGTCCCTGCGGGTGGCGCGCGCGCAAACCAACGTCGCGGAACAGGATGAACCGTTCCATGTCGATGAAGCGCATGTTGTGTGGCCGGGCGGCTGCTTCCCGGAAAGAGCGGGAGCGCCGCTGAGCATGTGCCGGCGTCGAACGGCTCGGTGCGGCCAGCGCTCCGCGCAAGAGCGGCGTGGCGGCGACGAGATTCTCGTCCCAGGCCCAGGTGTAGAACTTCTCCAGGGCAGTGACGCAGCGGTTCCAGGAGGATGCCGAGATCTGACCCGGGCCGGCAACAAGCCGGCGCGCGCGGTGAAAGGCGATAACGTCCTGGCGATCGGCCTGCCAGATGCTCGTGCTGCCGCGACGCTCTTCGAGGAAGCGGAGCCAGGTCAGAATGTCGTGGGCATAGGCGCGGACGCTGTTGAATGAGCGCACGCCCATGCTGGGGCACTCGCGGAAAAATCGGTTCAAATCGAGATCGTACGTCCCGTCATCAGCGAGGATGAAGGGGATACCGGCGACGAGTCCGGGGCAGTCAACATCGTTGATGGTCTCGTCCGCCTGGCTGGCCGTCGCGCCAGCTGGCTGAATGGGACAGACTGGGATCGGGGTGTCGGTGAAATGGAGTTGGGGCACGGGCGTCCTCGGGGCCAAAGGCGAGGGATACGACCCCCAGGAGCGGCTTGTGGATAAAAGAATAAGTGAAAATAATGAGTTAGAAGACTTATCCCCATTACTCACGCAATCCACAGCCCGCCACAACAGCAGCAAGCAGCGAATAAGTAATAATTCTAGCCGAAGGAAGCGGCGACCGCAAGCCTATTGGCTGCTCCATGCGGGCGGTGAGACACCTACGTCGCGTACGGATAAAGCGCGGAGCTCCTCCCTCGCGTAGTCGTGCGAACCGAACCGGTTTCGCAAATCCCGATTGAGTCGATGCGATGCGCCAGACCAATGACACAGCTCGTGTGTAACGGTTCCGCAATATCCTTCCGCCGTCGCGAAGGCCGAATGCGGCGGCATCTGGATGTGATCGGTTGAAGGCGAATAGAACGCACGGTCGCCGCCGATCCTGATGACAGCGCCACTGTTGGCGATAATGATCTCGGCGGCCTCGGGCGTGCGCCACGGCGCTTCCTCGATGCTGGGCGGCACATAGTCGGAAATGCCGTCGATTTGGCTGGCGTGGAACAGGGTGAAGGCGCGCAGCAGAGGGATGCGCTTCACCGCGTCTTCGTCATCGGCCGGCTTGGACTCATCGCGCAGTTCGAGCCGCTTGAAAAAGAATCCCGCTGTGCCACGCTCGCCTTTGCGAACCTGCCAGCCGCGATCTTCAGCTTGTTTGTAGGTTGCCCAACGGGGATCGCCGCTGCTGAAGGCGAGAGGCGACATGCCGAGCATTAACACGTTGATCCCGCGATAACGCTGGCCGGTCCTCGCGTTGCACGGCATCGCCGGACCACCGGCCTTGTCGGGGTCCCACGGTTTGCGCCATGGCGGCGTGCCGGCCTCCAGCGCGGCGATGATGCGGTCGGTGACTTCCTGGTAGTGATCGCGCGGCACGTGGCCGGTCTTGCCGCCGCGGTTCACGTGTCTGGTGCTGGTGGTGCTCATCGGGATGTTCTTCTCTTCATGGGTTTCTGGAACACCCCTCCCGCCCCGCATCCCGGCTGACCGGGGCAAGGGCGCGCCCCTTGCGCGAGGCCGCAGGCCGGCCCCTTGCGGCGGGCAGACGGTGATGCGGTAGCGCTTCTCATTGCATCTTTGTTTTCCGATCCCCTCTTTGATTCCTGCTCCGTGATGCTGATCCTGGCTGCGCTGAGCCCGGGCATGATCCGGCATTACGGCACGGGCGCGAGCGCACGGATGGTGTCGTTCCAGTCGTTCAGCCCGTCGGGTGGAAGGAGCCTGTCGAACGGCACACCGGCCTCGGTCGCCAGGCCGGCGAGGCGGGCAGCGTGACGCCAGCCGGCGGTGTCGGCGTCGCTCGCGGCGATCAGGATGCCGGCCGGGTCGGCCGACAGTCCGTGCAGGAGCTGCTGCAACGTGGCGACGGTCGCGGGCCCCATGCCGCCGGCGGTGGCGGCATAGAGGGTGTCGCGGCGTTCCCGCTCGATCGCGGCGAGGCTGAGGGCGTCGATCGCCGCCTCGCACACCGCGACGCGGGTGGGGTGGCCCTGGCCGCCCGGCAGGCGGAACAGCGTCTTGGCGCCACCGGCCGAGAAGCTGCGCCAGGCGGGGCCGCGCATCTCGATGCCGGTCAGAATTCCCGCGTCGTCCCGGTGCGCGAACCAGGCGCTGCCGTGCGGACCTTCCCGGAGGACATCGGCCGCGCACGCCGCGACAAGAATGCACTCCGGCAATCCACGCTGTCCGGTCAAATAGAGCCAAGCCGGCGAGCCGCGCGACAAGGGCGGGCGCCTCGCCCACCGCATAGCGATAGGAATGAGCAACGTTCGTGTCCGCTGCGTGCGGATGGCCTCGGGAAACGCGGGGGCAATTCCCACGAAACCGCGCAGCACAAGGCACACGGCGCCGAAGGAAAGCGCCGGATCGAGGTGCCGGACGAGGGTGAAGATGTCGCCCTTGCGTTCGCTCAGCGGGTCCCACCAGCCGCGGCCGTCATGGTTGACGATCAGGATTTCGCCAGCGCCCCGGCGGTATTTGAGGCTGCGGCGGGTGCTCTCGGCATGGTCGAGCCGCCAAATCGGCGGCAGCCGCTCCAGCAGCGCGGCGCAACTCACGCCGGCCTTCAGCCATTCAATCTCGGAGTTCTGCACGGTTCGGCTGTCCTCTCGGGATCGGCCGGGCAGGGCGGGTGCGGCGCCATGCCGTACTCTGTCGATCTGCTCGGCCTGCCCTCCCGCCGACCGCGAAGCCGGCGCGGGACAAGGGCGTGCGCAGCACGGGAGCGCGCAGCGCGCCGAACCCTTGTGGCGCGCCTGGCGCAAGCGGTAGCGCTGCCGTCTGTCGGCAGATTTCGCTTTCCTGCGCGGGGAATCGTCGCCCGCAGGCGGCGGAACGGCGTTTTGTGGCTTGGTGTGAAGCCAAGAGTCCGACCCGCAAGACGCGCCAGCTAAAGATACGAAGGGTCAGGCCATGTTGCCG
Source organism: uncultured Acetobacteraceae bacterium (assembly GCA_903918195.1). Taxonomy (GTDB): domain Bacteria; phylum Pseudomonadota; class Alphaproteobacteria; order Acetobacterales; family Acetobacteraceae; genus Rhodovastum. The sequence continues at coordinate 7,509 of CAIXDS010000316.1, forward strand.
GATGAAAACAGGCCAGTCCTGGAACGCAGCAACCCCCGTCTGGTCAGACTCCGGCGGGGTGTCTACGATTCCTATCTTTGCTGCCTGGCGCCGCTCACGATAGCGGCCCAAGCATCGCCCGCGGAAGGATGACGATGAGCGAGAACGCCGAACAGTGTCCGACGACAATCAAAACGGTATATGGTCCACCATCCTGATCGTCGCGCTACAGCGATCTGGCCGGCACAAACGGGGCGAGGTCCGCTGCATTCGGGCACCGCAGCTCCCGGACCCGTTCCGGCTCCGGGTCGCCGCGGATCTCGTGGAGAATCCCGAGGCTCTCAGCGACATAGGTGACGAGTGCTTTGCGGACGGGGAAGGCGATGCGCCCCTGGGACATGCCATAGTCCAACTCGACGACACGCCTCTGTGCGGGGCTCAGCCATTCGGCAGGCGCGAGGACGATCTCAACATGCTCCTCCCAGAGTCGGTCAGCCACGGCATCCACCCAGGAGTAACCGGGCCGGGGCGCGGCTGACAGAATGCGACCGATAACGAAGTCGACGAACCGACCTCGCAATCCGTCCCAGGCCCGCACGTGGTAGCGGTTACCGGTGTCGACGATGTGGTGCGGGCAAATCACCCTGGATACCGGCTGATCCCTGGACATGGATTGATAATTAATCTCAAGGGACTGCCTCAAGTCGTACGAGGTAATAAGCGCCGCCATGACCGACGGGTCAGCACGGCGGGTCGGCGCGGTCAGCCTGTCGACGGGAATAACGGTGTTGTTGTTCTCGGCCGATTCCTCGCTTATCCACCGGAACGGATCCTTGGGGAAAAGCGCCCTCCCTTCCGCCGATCGCACGTAGCTCTTGGTCGACGGCTCCAGCGTTGCGAAACCGGCCTGAACCTGTTGGTATGTCGCGATATCCTGCGATGCCTGCTGCGGGGATATGCCGAACCGCGTAACGAGTTCTGACCGACGCAAGACCCCGTGCCACCAGAGTCGGTCCTCGATCCAGCGCAGGCGCCGGAGCACCGTCGCGCGGTTCCGGACTCCGATGATATCGTCTAATGACTGGATAGACATAATAGTTTCACTGGTCTATAACGCTCGCCTGAGTTTGACTGGGTGAACATGACGGAACTGAACCCGAATGTCACGGCCCTCCTTCTGGCCCGGGGTTTCGCGGAGCTCCACGACCGGGTGAACGCGGACGGCGGTGTCGTCCGGCAGGACGCGGGCATGCCGCCCCGCCTTCGCCGCGGCCTCGCCTTGCTGTCCGGCCTATGCTTGGCCGAAGGCATCGAAGACCTCGGCGCCAGCGTCCACGTCGCCATGGACCGCGCCTGCGAGCCTTTTTCGGACTGGGGCATAGCCGCTTTCCGCGCCCCCTTTTCCTACGCCGACGTCGCCCTGGTCGACCGCGAACCCGGCATCCCCACCCCTGACTGCCGCGAACTCGCGTTGCTCGGCGGCAGCGAGATGGCGGCGCAGGAGGACATCCACCACACGGCGCTGCGGGCCACCGTCCAAGCATTCCCGGGCCGCCAGCGTGATCGCGTCTATACGGCCATCCGCGAATTCATCGTCCGCCACCCGGCTGTGGCCTACGCCGACCGGGAGCGGTTCGTGGTCGAGGGTGGACTGGTTGCCGCCGCCCGCGCCATCGCCTCCTTCTACCGTCCCGTCCCGGCGGGCACCCTGTTTGACGGCGCGGCCAAGCTCTGCGGCCATTGCGGGTCCCTGCTCTGGCCCGACCGGGACCAGGTCGCCTACCCGGACGGGCGCTGCCGTATCCGCCAGTGCCGTCTCGCGTACCCCCACCCAGCCTGCGGCGCCGATATCACCAGCCCGGCGGAATGGCAGTTGGCCACCGCGGCGGCCATGGCCTACTGGGTCGGCCCCGGCCTGGACGAAATCCGCATCCACGATGCCCTGCGCGCCGCCGGGCGGGACTCGGTGCTCTATCCGCAGTCGGATGCGGCGGACGTTGGCGTCGATGGCTCCGAAATCGGCATCGACGTGAAAGCCTATGCCAGCCCGGTGGTCCTCGCCGCGAAGCTGACCCGGTCCATCGGCCGGTTCGCGCTGTTCCGCAGGCGTATCCTGGCCGTGCCGGATGACAAACTGAGGCTCAATCCCCGCTATCTGGAGCAGCTCCGCGACGTTTACCGGGGCGAACACCGCCTCGAGTTCATGACCGCCTCGCAGGCCATCCGGGCGCTAACATGAGGACGCGCCCGGATGGCTTTATCGGCGACCTGCGCATCCAGTGGGTATGCGCTGCGGTCCATGCGTTCCTGGGCGAGTGCACGCTGGCCAACGTTCCCGCCTTGCTCTCCGGGTTCGGATCGGCCATCGACCGCCCCCGCCTCGGCTCCTTCGCCGCGGCCGCCTTCGCGCTGCGCCAGCTCGGGGTGTCCGTCGGCTCCAACATCCAGCTCCGCCAGGCCGTCCATGACGCAGTGATCTGGGAGGAGGACAGCCGCCGGCAGCCTGACTTCGTCGAACCGCCCTTCAGCATCGACCCCGAGGACCCGGCCTATCCTTTCGTGCTGCGGGCCGGCGCGGCAATTGAGTCACGCCGGATGGCGAATGCGCTCGTCGACGGTCTGCCCTACGCGCCGTGGACCATCCCCGGGGCCGACCCGGCGCGGCCAATGGCGATCCTGGAAGCCGCCGCGGACGGCGCCGAGCGCATTCCGGTCGACCTCTCCGCCCTTCCCCCGCCCCCGGCCCCAGGCCGGCACAACGTCACCGTCCAGCCGCGCGGCCCCATCGTCATCCCCGTGGCCGACCTCGAACAGGTCGCCCACCGCCTGGATGCCGCTGACCTGGCGGCTCCTGGCCGGGCGCGGGGTAACTGGCTCGGCCGCCTGCGTGAAGCCAACGGGCAGCGCAAGTTCGAGATCCTGGTGCCGGACCGCGGCCGGGGCACCTTGCAGGACACGGGCGTCATCCGCCTGGAGGGGCTCAAGCACCTGATCGGCCTACCGGGCACCGGCAAGACGACGCTCATCGTCCTGCTGCTGATGTGGCTGGACGAACACGGCTACCGCACCGCCGTGCTGCTGCCCTCCATCGAGATGTCTCTGAACATGCTGGGCGACCTGCGGTTCTACGGCGCCGACGCTGGGCTGCTGGTCGGCCAGTCGCCGGAAACCCGCATCAGCCACGCCCAGAAGCTCGCTGAACGGCTCGGCGCTGACGAGAGCCGTGGTTTCGGCCGAACGGTCGAAGGCGCCGATCTGCTCGGGCTGACCTGCGCGCTGGCCGCCTTCGACACCGACCCTGAGGGGCACGACGCCTTCCCCCACCTGACGCCTCCCTGCAACCAAGTCCTGCAACGACGCATCAGGAAGGACGGCACGCCAGCCCAGCGTGAGACGAAGCAGCTCTGCCCGCTGTCCGGCGCCTGCGGCCGGATGAAGGCGCCGCGCGAGCTTACCCATCGGCGCGTCTGGCTCGGCCATGTGCTGTCGATGGACACCCGCATTAGCCCGCATTTCGCCGAGGAGCAGATGCGCTACTTCGAAGCGGTGGCGATGGCGTCCGACCTCGTCATCGTCGACGAGGCCGACGGCGCGCAGGCGGCGCTCGACCGTAAGGCCATCTCGTCCCTCGACCTGACCGGCAGCGAGGAGAGCTACGAGCACCACCTGGTGCAGGACCTGTTTTCCCCGATGGCCGCCGGCCGCAACGACATGACGGCCGGCAACCTCCAGAACTATAGCGCCGCCGCCTCCGACTTCACCAAGCTCAACCGTGCCCTGGTCAATATGCTCCAGGAGGACCGGCAGCGGAACGGCATTGAAGGCGCGGTGGCACGGTTCAAGGATACCTTCGTCACCGGCAACAACGTCCTCACTGCGCTGTTCTGCCCGCCCGACATCACCGTGCTGCCGCCCGCCGAAAGGCTTGCGGAGGAGCGGCGATTCAATGCCATCCGTGCGTTCTGGGACGGCTGCATCCGTGCGGCGCTCTACCGGCGCACCGATGCCGATGCGACCACCGACGAATACGAGTTCGACCGCGACCGCGTGGCCCAGGACACCGGACGGACACCGCAGGAGATCGATGAGACCGGCAGGCTCATCGCAGAGAAGGCGCGCGACTGGATTTCGGAGCCGCTACCCACCCGCCGCATGCGCTATATGGAGGAGCTCCGGGCAGCGACCTTCGCGCTCATCGAGCCGCAGCCGCATATCGGCCCCGCCGAGCGGGTGGAGCTGTTCCAGTTCCTGGTCGGCGTGACCACCGTGATCTTCCAGTTTCTGGCGCTGGTTCCCGCCCAGCAGGCCATGGTGGCCGAGGGCATTCACCGCGAGCCGTTGTTCCGTCAGGGCATCTCCGACGACCTCGCCCACTCGGTGCCGGAAGCGTTGCTCGGCCGCCTGTCGGGCCTGCGGTTCCACTATGACGAGACCGACGCTCGCTCGACGGTACGCCTGCAATACGTCACCTTCCGCGGTGCGCCGCGGGTGCTGCTCTACCGCCTGCATCATCTGATGCGCCACGAGGGCCGCGGGCGCGGGCCGGCCGTCCTGCTCGCCAGCGCCACCTCGTTCCTGGCGGAGAGCCCGACCTTCCACATCCCGTCCGGGCCCGACCTGGTGCTGCGCCGTGACGACGACACGGCGGCCTGGCGGAACAGCCGTTACTTGTTCGCACCTATCCCCAACCCCGAGGATCCAGCACGCCCGATGCGCTTCAGCGGCGCCCCTCTCGGGCAGCGCGACCGCATCCTGCGGGCGATGGTCGACCACTATGCCTCGGGCGACACCCCGCTGCTGGAGCGAATGGCGCGGGACTTCGACGCGGGGCGCAAGACCGGGCTGGTGGTGAACAGCTATGCCCAGGTCCGGCTCATTAAGGACTGGCTCCGCCGCCGCTACCCAGATGTTTCAGACCGGGTCATCGCAGTGATTGATAAGATACCAGATCGCAACGACGGCGACTGGATCACGGCCTCCCAGGTCGAACGCATCGGCCTGCGCGACGATTGGTGTGCCCTGGTGTTCCCGATGAAGGCGCTCTCGCGTGGCGTCAACATCGTCTTTGAACGCGGCCCGCGCCGCCGCGATGCGCTGCTCGGCACCATCGTCTTCATGACCAGGCCGCATCCTTCGACGGAAAGCCTCGACCTAGTGGCCGGGCTCGCGGGTTCGGCGACGTTGGCCTTCGACACGCATGCCTTCCCAGCCGATGCGACCAGTGGGCAGGTGACGACGGCCTGGATCCAGGCGCGGACCGACCTGACCCGGACAGCCCGGCGCCTGCTGCGCTTTCCCCTGATGGCCAGCCGCCTGGGGCCGCTGAACGAGCCCTTCACCGCCGACATCATGGTCGATGTCCTTCAAACGATCGGCCGCGCCATGCGCAACGGATGCCCGGCGCGTGTCATTTTCGCCGACGCTGCCTGGGCTCCTTTGTCGGCCGACGGCCGTGGCCGCGATACCGGCGAGACCAGCATGCTGGTCAAGATGCGCGACATCCTGCGCGCCCGGCTGGCCGACCCCGATCTGGTGGACCGTGAGATCTACCGGGCACTCTACGAACCCTTCCTGCATCCGCTGGAGGGCTGCGAGGGCGTGCGCTTCCCCGATGGAGCTGATGACGACGATGAGTGATTCGCCGCAACCGCAGTTCTTCCGCGCCATCAAGGGCAGCCGGGCTGAGCGGCGCGAAACCGTTGCCTGCGCGCTTCTCTTCGACCCGCAGACGTCTCTCGAAGTAGCGACGACACGGCTCACGTGGAGCAGCCTGATGGGCGGCCGTCTGCGCGAACTCGCCCGCGTGGCGGCCGACACCGACAGGCCGGAAGGCAAATCGCTACCCTACGCCTCTTTGCGTGCCGTCTTCCAGGTCCAGGTGCCCGATGCCGTCATGTTGGCTCGGGATCTCGGCCGGCCCTGGGCGCGGGAGGACGGCGCCACTTTCATGCACGTGGCTGAAGGAACCGGCGGCGACTGCGCGGCGCGGGCCTCCGGTGCCCTGCGCACCTGGGTGGGCATGGTGCTGCGGCCGTGGGCGGAACGCCTCGGCCTGGACATGGACCTGGTGGACGGCATCGACGAGGCGGCCGCGCCCGATCAGGCTTTCACCGCCGATTACGGTCTGCACGATCCTGCACGGTCGGTCGCATCCGGGCTGTCCTTCGACCGCCTGCGCCACCCTGTCATCCAGGAGGTCTCCCGGCGGCTCGACGGCGCGGAACTGTTCCCCGGTCTGGGGCCTGTCTACCGGATCGTCCGTGGCCGTAACTCCGGCAACGAGATCCAGTTCCAGACCTGGCCCGTGGTGGCCAAGTCCGGTGGCCTTTACTCCATGGTCGCCACGCTGGCCCTGGAGAGCGTCCCGTATCTCGGCAAGCCGCTGCTGGTTGTGCGGGCATCCCGCCGCCGGTGGCTCGACGACCTCCCCGAGCCGAGCAGGCTGCGGCGTCAGCGTTCGTTGACCGGCTATCTGATGGGGCGAACCGCTGCACCCGCCGGCAGCCGTGGCGGGCCGTTGGCCGTCGAGTTCGCGGTTGCCGTGCGGTCCGGCGTCCCGGAGGAACCCTGCTCGCCGGAGTTCATGCACCAGGCGTTGACGGTGCGCGCCGACCTGGCTCGGCCGTTCGCTGCCATGGTGCAGGCGCGCGGACAGGACGTGTTCCTCGGCGTTCCGTATTCGCCGCAGCGCGACGGCAAGGCACGCGTCGGCGCGGGTGCCACGACCCGCGACCAGATGGACCTGCTGGACAAGGTCGCCGCGGTTCTGACCCCGATGGGCATGCGGCCGCTGCCATTCCACGAGCAGGAGACGCGGCGCGAACCCAAGCGGACCGAGGAATATCACAAGGCGCTGGAAGCCGAAGCTCTTGTCGCGGACTTCGCTGTGGCACTCGGCAGCAACGAGCTGGACGAGGAGGACCTCATCGAGGCCGCCCGCATGCTGATGGAGGGGGCAGAGCCGCCATCCATCCCTGCCAAAGCCGCCCTGGAGGGACGCGCGATCCTGGAGACGATCCAGGACGCCAACCGCGGCCGCCTGCGACGGGCCTTCGGTGGCGCCCCCACGATCATAATCATTGCACGCCGTGAGAGTGAACGCACGCTCATGCGGGCGGCGATCAATGGACTGTTTGGCGGTAGCATCGACATCGTCGAGCGGCAGTTGCCGCGCAATGTGCACGGCACGCAGCAAAGCCTGCCGGAGGCTGACAAAAAGGCAAAGGGCCGGTTTGCGGCGCGTGTCGAGGCATGGCGGGTACTCGCCGACGAGCTGTCGCTCACCTACGGCGGCTGCCATGCGCTGGTGCAGGCCGAGGAGTGGTATGACCGCAAGCACGACGACTTGGTCAACAAGCCAGCCGGGCGGTATGCCCTGGCGACGGTCGGGAACGCCAACGTCCAGTACCTGCTGCCGGCCGCCGGCGGCTGGCGCGGTCTGGCGCGCTACCTCAACCGGATCCAGGCCGCCGTCTACGACCTGATGTTCGGCCACTCGGCGCTCGTGACCGAGGTTCGCAGCCTGCTCCGGCAAGACTTTCCGAATGCGGCGACCCGTCCACGGGCGGTCATCGGGATTTCGCTGGTCACGCAGGCCAAGCTGCGCAACGGCGCGAAGGGCGGCCAAGTGTGCCTGGCGACACGCATCGACGCCGACAACGGGCGGACGACGGCGCGCGTCGGCTGGTTCGGGAAGGTCATGTGCTGGACCGGATGGATGCCGTTCTTCGACGCGATGAAGCATATCGCGGGACTCAATGCCGCTGCGCTTGGCCCGACCGAGGAGGCGAAGCGACGCTCCTACCAGGCTTTCGTCGCCGAAGTCATCGACGCAGCCGTCGCGGCGGATGACCAGCCGATCGTGCTCATCGACTCCACCAGCGCTGCGGGACTGTGGCCCTGGCTTACGGATGCACGCATGGACGGTCCCCTGGTGATCGGACCGGAGGGGGCGGACAGGTCGGAAGCGTGGGCCACTGCCCGGCTGGTGCGTGTGCGCGCCGGCCACGCCGGCCGCGTGCTAGAGCGGAAAACCGTGCGCTACCAGCGGCTCAACACGGAGGACGGCACGCCGGACGGCGAGGACAGCCGCTACTGCCCCACCGCCACCGCCAAGACGGTTGAGGTGTCTCGGCAGGCATCCGGGCACGGACGGCACTACTGGATCACTGCCAGCTATTTCCAGGCATCGGTTCCCAGGGGGCTGAGCGTCTACCGCAAGCTCGAATCCTTTGTCCCCGTGACCAAGGTGCGCGGCATGGAGGCACCGCCGGCCGTATCCGGAAAGGGCCTGCTGACCCCGGTTTCCATCGACATCTCGGACGAGCCGTACCGCGTACCGAACGGCCTGGACGTCACCATCGCCTCGACGTCCCCTGGTGACGATCCGGCGCGCATCGCGCATCTGGTGGCGAGCCTGCGGTGCGGCTACGGGCATTCCCGGCTGTCGACCACGCTGCCCGCTCCCTTGTTCTTCGAGGCGAAGGCACGCGACTACATGGCGCGTTTCGCCATCGAAGACGTTGACGCTGACGACGATGCATTTCCGGTGGCTCCGGAGGAGCCGGATGCCGGCCTGCCGGAGAGCGGTGAAGGCTCCGGTGATCCCGATGATGATGACCCTGGCGACAACGGCCTGCTGGATGCCGCCGAAGCAGCCGAAGCAGCCGGCAAAGCGGAATGCGGGGAACTCCCGGAGCAGGCAGGTGGGACCGGACCGGAATGGCCCGTCCCGCAGAATGTCCACGGGAGTTCTCCGGGAACGCTCACATTGGCGAGGCCGTGGTCGCGCCTGCTGCGCAACTCGCTTGCGGTCAGCCTGGTGGAGACGACATCGCTGACGGGACAGCGGGTGGAGCTGCCGTTCGAGCCGAAGCAGTTGCCGACGGCCGAGCCGCCGTGGTCCGCGGAGACGGCGGCGGAACAGGTTGGCAGTGACGGGACTGATGCCGGGGGTGGACCGACGGACGATGCGGGGACGGACATGAAGGACGATGCGGTGACTCCGGGCTGGGTCGAACTGGCAAGGGACAAAATCATTCCTGTGCCGTCATTCGCTACAGCAGAATGGCTGCTGACCGTCACCGCGCTGACGGGCAACAACCACCTTATCAAGGAAATCCACCGCAGCCGCGACAAGATCCGAGATCTCACGGGCTTCGATTGGCCTGCCGAGCCGCCGCTCAACAAGGCAGTTCTGGACGCGATGGTCGCAGGCATGCGCCATGCGAACTTCCTGCGTGTCCTGAATAATGTGGCCTTCGTAAGCGTGGAGAAGCCGAAGCGGAGGAAGTTCTGCCTGTTCGCCCCGCTGCTTAACAGGACTGCGTGGGTTTACGGATGGGACCTGGGGCCGGGGGGCCGGAGGACCAAGCGCACCACTCCGCGGACAGAAGTCGAGGCTGTCCGCTTTCTTCTGGACTACGGCAGGCGCGAGGACGCGCTGTCGATGATCTATGCGTTCGGCCTGACCTTCAACGTCGCCGACGGAATCACGGACATTGTCCAGGAATACGGCTTGACCGAACTCGATGCGTTCCTGGCTGCGCTCGAACGGATCGGTGACGATTCCAGGGCGGGAAAAGAGACCCACCACGCCATCCTGCATTGGCGCCCCGGGTTGTTCGGGCCAAACGCTGCCGCCGGCCTTCGCTCCGCGTCGCCGGAGCCGGATGGGGAAGGCTTGGACGATGGCCCGGCCGGGAAAAGTTGCCTGGAGGAGCCGGATGCCGCTGTAACGGAATCCAATGCGCCAGTGTATGGCGCTCCCGAGACGGGCACGTGCGGGGCGGAAGTGGAGGACGAGGGTGAACCGGCAATGGTAAACGGTCCGGATGAAGACGGCACCGCGGACGTGACCGGGCAGCCTCCGGCCGATCCGGTCCCGGAGGAGCCTTCCGTCGCACATCCAGAAGACGCGGCCGACTCCGCCGATGTTGCCGCAGCCGCCTGCGCGGACTGGCGGGATGCAATGGCACACCTGGCTGGCCTTGTCGGTCAGGCGCGGGAGGCGGAGCCCGATCCGGCTGTGCTTCGCGAACTCGTCCGCGTGGCACGTGAGGCACGCGCGGCGTTGCGCGTCTGGGAAGCGACGCAGCCGAAGCTGGTCGATTCATGGCCGTTGATCGAGCGCGCTAGGGAGATTCTCAACCGACTTACGGACCTGCCCAACGCGCCTGCGACCGAAGGGGTTCTGAGCGTCATCGGACGGCCGCTGATGATAGACCTGGCCGTGCTGGAGGAAGCCACTACGCTTGTGGACGAGGCCGGACGCCTGCTCGGCGAGGCCCGATCGTCCCAGGCCGGGATGCTCGCTATCATGGCTGACCAGCGCCAGGTGTTTGCTCGGTTCGACGAGATGACCGGGCTGAAGCATGCGGCCGACCAGGCCATGCGGATGACGGTCAGCCGGATCGGTGCAGCCGGAGCCATTCTGGTGGCCGGGGCCGCGGAGGCGGCTGCCCGGTTGCCGCGCCGTGCCGTGGCTGCGCGGCCGACCGCCACAGGTGAGTCGGCAGTTGCCTTCCAGGCGGCCGCGGTCGGGGATGACGGTCATCTCGGTAGGGATCGCCCCCCCGGTCCGGCTCCGGGCCCCGACCCGAGCGGGAGCAGCGGGGTGCCGCCGGAAGCTGGTAACCCTGCCGACGGGCACGTCGGCGATGCCGGGCCGGCTGCCGGGGTCGGTGGAAATGTTATTCCCGCCGAGACCGGTGCCGCCGCGGAGGTTGTGGAGGAGGCTGAGGTTGCCGGGGAGGCGGCGGAGGACGTCGGAGAGAACTGGCCGGAGCCGGAAGCCGGGCTGCCCGACGAGGATCCTGGATTCGAGCGGGTCGAAGCCGGGCCGTCCCCGGGGGATGAGGCAGAGGGCTCCGGGGATATCGCTCCGGCGGAAATTCCGGCGATAGTGGTGATGCCGCCACCCGTCCCGGTTGACCCGATGACTGGGGTGGTGGCCGACAAGATCGCTGCGCTGGTGGCGGCCGGAGCCTTCGGCCTCGCCTATCATCTGCGGCGAGCCGCCGGGAGCGTGTTCCCCGGCGTGGAGTTCCCGTTCACGCCCGCTGAGCTCCGGCTCGCGGCGATGAGCGGCCATATCAGCCATGTCGCGATGCAAGGCAGCCCGCTGCTGGAGCGGGTGGTGACCGGTGCGGTCGAGGCGGTCGTTGCGACGGTGGACGCAGACCAGGCCGGTGACACGGTGCTGGCCCGCCGGATCATCCTGGCCGGGGCACTTGCCGGGCTCGCGATGTTCCATCCGGGGCTTCCGGCCATCATGGGTGTGGATGTCATCAGGGACACGACGCCGGAGTTGGCCGAAGCTTTCCGGGACCTTCAGGAGGCGGTGGCCGAAGGCGCGCGCTATGGACTGATCACCCCGGCGCTGCTGCGTACAGTCGGCCAGGAGAAAGCCGACGACCTCTACCTGGAATCGTGCCACCAAGCTGTCCTGGCCAACATCGCCGTCTTCTCCGGTATCATGTATTAGCTGCCACCAGTAGACGGTTCGGTTGCGGAAGCATGCCGTCTACCATCTCTTTCGTTGGCTTTCAGAAGGGGAGCGGGGATGGCCGAGCTGCATGTGATCGCCACGTTGCGTGAAAAGCGATCGGCACTGGCCGGGATGGTGA
>CAIXDS010000317.1 GCA_903918195.1 uncultured Acetobacteraceae bacterium
CGGCGTGCATGCCGGCTGCTCCTACCTGGTCGCCTCGCGCGCGGCCGGCATCTCAACCGTCGCCGACATGCGCGGCAAGCGGATCGGCCTGGCCGATCTCGGCAACCCCAACCGGTTCCTGTACGCCTCGGTACTGAAGAAGGCGGGCATCGATCCCGAGACCGACATCACCTGGCGGCAGTTCCCGGCCGACGTGTTCCCGATCGCCGTCGCAAAGGGCGAGATCGACGCCTTCGTCGATAACCATCCGAACGTTTACTTCGCGATCAAGCACAGCAACGGCAATTTGTTCGAACTGGCCTCTAACGGCAGCGGCGAACTCGGCCAGCGGACCTGCTGCGTGCTGGCACTGCGCGGTGCGCTCATCCGCGACAACCGGCCGGCGGCGGCAGCACTCACCCGCGCCATGGTCGAGGCGGCGCTGCTGGTCGATAGCAACCTCGATCTTGCGGTCGCGACCGAGCAGATTTTCGCGCCGAGCAGCGTCGCCGGCCCGCAGGAAATCCGCGACATGCTCGGGAGCTATCCGTACGACGCCCATCGCGGCTGCCCGACCGGCGAGGAATTCCGCCAGCAGGTGCTCTCCTTCGCGCGTGATCTCAAGGATGTCGGCATTCTCAAGCCCAGCACCGACCCGGTCCGTTTCACCAACCGGATCACGGTGGACGTGCTTTCGGCCTGATCGCGCGGACCGTACTACCAAGGGGGAAAGCGAAGATGCTTGCGGACCGGCTGAGGGCGGCTGCCCTGCTGGCGTGCCTGATCGGTGCTGCGTTGCCGGCCAAGGCTGCCTGGTTTGACATCCGCCGCTACGTGTTCGTGCCGGGCGCCGACGCGCCGATCGCATCCGTTATCGACACCGAGAGCAACAGCATCTTCGGCACGCTGCAAATCGGCATCGTCGCGCGGCAGGTGGAGGTGAGCCGCGAACTCGCCAAGCTGGTCGCGACCGACGGAAAGTCGGCGTCCCTCACGATCATGGATGTCACCGACGGCATCGCGCGGCGGATCGCCCTGCCGGCGCCGGCGCAGAAACTGGTGCTCGGGAGCGGCGGCAGGCTGCTCGCGGCTTTCGACCCGGCGGGCGGCACCATCACGCTGGTCGATCTGGTCGACGAACGCGTGGCCGCATCCATCGTTGGACTGCCGAAGCTGCGCGATGTCATGTTCGGCGACAAGGACATCCTGCTCTATATCGCCGCCGAGGGGCTGGGCGGCGTCGGCGTGATCGATGTGGCCGGGGCCAAACTGACCGGTGAGATCGCGCCGTTGCATCCGGCGCTGACCGGCATCGCTGAACTCGCCCGCACACCCAACGGACGCCAGGTGCTGGCCCTGCCGCAGGGCGGCGGCCCGATCAGCGTGGTCGATGCCGAACAGGGCGCGCCGGTCAGCCAGATCGAGTCCGGACCCGAGCCCGCTGGCATCTTTCCCTCCGGAACCGGCATCTATCTGTTCGTGCCCGACAACGCGCAGGCGACCGTCGCCGTGTTCCGCAGCGACAACCTGCTCGATCCGGTCGCGCTGAAAGGGGCGGCGGGGATCACGAGGGTCTATAGCGCCTGGCTCGACAGCGTCGCTTTCGTGCCGAGCGCGGCCCGGCGCAGTGTGCTGGTGTATGACCTCGACAAAATGCGCCTGGTCGATGAGATCGCGCTACCCGGCACGCCGACGCGTGCCGCGGTGACCGCCGACAGCCGCACGCTCTATCTGCCGGTGCTCGATCCGCCGCAGGTCGAGGTGCTGGACGGCGAGACGCGGCACATCATTGCAACCATCGACCTGCCGGGGACGCCGCTTGCCGCGATCGTTGCGGGTGGCTGGGGGATTTGTCACTGATAAGGTAAGGAAGGCCAGGGCTCTGCCCTGGACCCGGCAGGGGCCGAGAGGCCCCTGCACCCCACTCCGTAAAGGGTCGCGCCCCGGCCTTGTTGCCTCCCTGGTTTGTGTCCCGGTTCGTATGGTTTCATCGATCCGCGCGGGTGTACCGTGGCAACGGTTGGCGCAGAATGCGCTCCGCCTGCAACGGGAGGCACGCACATGCGTGTGTCGGGCTGGCTCATCGGGCGGCGGATCATGGTGGCGTTGGTCTGCGCCGGCCTCGCGTGGCTCGGCCACAGCGCCGGCGCGGGCGCGCAGCCCCGCAGCGCCGTGGTCGTCGCGCTGGACGGGCCGATCGGTCCGGCGACGGCGGCCTATGTCGTACGCAGCCTGGACGCCGCCGCGCAGGCGCAGGAAGCGGTTGTCGTGCTGCGCCTGGATACACCCGGCGGGCTGGACAGCGCGATGCGCGATATCATCCGCGCCATGCTGGCCTCGCCAGTGCCGGTGATCGGCTACGTCGCCCCGAGTGGCGCCCGGGCGGCCAGCGCGGGGACCTATATACTCTATGCGAGCGCGCTGGCGGCGATGGCGCCCGGCACCAATCTCGGCGCCGCCACCCCGGTATCCCTGATCGGCGCCACACCGCTGCCAGGCATGCCAGGCCCGTCCGGAGAGGCCCGCCCGTCGCCTGCGGCCGATGCCGAGCTGACCAAAGTCACCAACGATTCCGCCGCCTATATCCGGGGTCTGGCGGCGCTGCACGGCCGCAACGCCGATTGGGCCGAGCATGCCGTGCGCGAGGCGGTGAGCCTGTCCTATGAGGCGGCCTTGCGCGAGCACGTCATCGATCTGGTGGCGGCGAGCCTGCCGGACCTGCTGGCGGCGGCCGATGGCCGCACGGTGATGGTGGCCGGCCGGCCGGTCCGGCTGGCCACCGCCGATGTCGTGATCCACGCGGTCGTGCCGGACTGGCGCGACCGGATGCTGGCCACCCTTACCAACCCCAACATCCTGTACATGCTGATGCTGGCCGGCCTTGCCGGGATCGCCTTCGAGCTGACCCATCCCGGCGTGTTCGCCCCCGGGGTGCTCGGCACCATCTTCCTGCTGCTGGCCTTTTATGGCCTGAACCTGCTGCCGATCGACTATGCCGGCGTGGCGCTGGCGCTGTTCGGCCTGGGGCTGATGGTCGCCGAGGCCTGGGTGGCGGCGTTCGGGGCCTTCGTCATCGGCGGCGGGGCCGCCTTCCTGATCGGATCGCTGATGATGTTCGAGAATCCGGCGTTCCGGCCGTCGCTGGCAGTGGTTCTCGGTGCCACATTGGTCAGCGTGGGGCTGTTCGGGGTGGTGCTGGCGGCCCTGCTGCGCTCGCGCCGCCGGCCGGTGGTGACCGGCAATGCGGTGCTGCTGGGGGCGGCCGGGCGGGTCACGCGCTGGCAGGGCAACGAGGGCCAGGTGTTCGTGCAGGGGGCCTACTGGAATGCGCGTGGGGCCGATTCGCACATGGCGGCGGCGTTCACGGTCGGCGGGACGGTCCGGGTGACCGGCCGCGACGGGCTGCACCTGATCGTCGAGGCGGTTTGAACCGGGCGGCATGGGCGCGCCCGCGGGAGGGTAACATGGGCTTGTTCGATGCCGGAAACCTGGTCGGCCTGCTGGCAATCGTGGTGATCGTCATGCTTGCGGGATCGGCGGTGCGCATCATGCGCGAGTACCAGCGTGCCGTCATGTTCACGCTGGGCCGCTTTACCGGGGTGAAGGGGCCGGGGCTGATCCTCGTCATCCCGTATGTGCAGCAGATGGTGCGTGTCGATCTGCGCACCGTCGTACTCGACGTGCCGAGCCAGGACGTGATCTCGCGCGACAACGTCTCGGTGAAGGTGAATGCGGTGCTGTATTTCCGCGTGGTCGATGCCGACCGCGCGGTGATCCAGGTGGAGAACTTCCTGGTCGCCACCAGCCAGCTCGCGCAGACCACGCTGCGCTCGGTGCTCGGCAAGCACACGCTGGACGAAATGCTGGCCGAGCGCGACCGGCTGAACAGCGACATCCAGGAAATCCTGGACGCACAGACCGAGACATGGGGCATCAAGGTCTCCAGCGTCGAGATCAAGCAGGTCGATCTCAACGAAACCATGGTCCGTGCCATCGGCCGGCAGGCGGAGGCCGAACGGTTGCGGCGGGCCAAGATCATCAATGCCGAGGGCGAGCAGCAGGCGGCGGCGAAGCTGACCGAGGCGGCCCGGCTGCTGGCGGCGACGCCGGCGGCGATGCAGCTTCGCTATCTCGGCACCCTCAGTGAAATCGCCAACGACAAGAACTCGACCATCGTGTTCCCGTTCCCGATCGATCTCGCGCGCATGCTCGGTGCCTTGGGCGAGGGCGGCAAGCCGGGCTGAGGCGTCCTCGGCCGTCCGCGCATCGAACCCGGCGCGGACGCGGCATGCCGCGTCCGTCGCCTCCACGTGGTATGCACGCCGCCAGGGAGGGTTGAGACGGTGCTGCCGTCCAGCCATTCTGGCGTCGCATCTATCGGCGATTCTATAACCAAGTGCATACCCGCAGCCCACCCGAGGTCGATCCAAGCAGATGCCGACGCCGTTTTCCTCCCAGGACCTTGGCCGCGTGTTCGAAGCGCGCAGCCTCACCCGCGGCCGCACCCTGGTGCTGACCGGCGCGGTGGAGGTGCGGCTCGACGGCAACACGATTGCGGCCGTCGTGCAGGACGCGACCGGCCGCTACACGGGGCGCATCACCCCCTCGGTGCTCGGGCGCCGCGTGGTGTTCGACAGCCGGTGCAACTGCGGCGTCCATGGCTGCCCGCATCTGGCCGCGGCGGCGTTCGCGGCACTCGACCGTTTTCCGTCGCTGCGCCGGCCCGAGCAGCAGAGTTTTTTCGACGCACTGGTCACCGTGCCGGAGGCGGAGGGCAAGCGGATGGTGTTCGAACTGGCGCCCGCCGAACCCCCGCATGCCTGTGTCGTCACCACATTGCTGGTCGGCGAGCGCACCGGCACCATTACCGCGACGACGCCGCGCCGGATCGCCGCCGACGACCAGGCTGACGCCGCGGTCCGCGACCTCGCCCGTATTCTGGGCGGGGGGACCGAGACACGCACCTTCGTGCCGGCGGGGCTGGCCCCCGATGTGCTGCGCCGGCTGGTGCAGAGCGGCCAGGCGCGCTGGCACGCGGGCTGGCGGCGGCTGATCGCGGGCGAGGAGCGGGTCTTCGCGGCTGCTTCCGCGGCCACCCTGCCGACCGGCTCGGGGGTGATCCTCGGTGAGACCGGGCCATGGTATGTCGATGCCGCGTCCGGGGCGGTCGGGCGCATTCGCGTGCAGCTTCCGGTTGTGGCGCCGCGCCCGCCGGCCCGGCCGCCGCTGGCCGTGTCACCCGTTGGCCGGGGTCGGGTCCCGCCGCCGCGGCGGCGGGTCGAACCGGCTTCCGTCAGCGAGCAGGTGATCGTTGACCGCAAGCCCAGGCCCGTGCTGCGGCTGAGCCGCTTCCGTTGCCCCGATGAGGTGGGGCGGATGCAGGAGCTCGACGCCGTTCTGCTTGACTTCGATTATGACGGCACCGTCATCCCCGCCGACGATGAGCGGCAGTTCGTTCGCATCGAGGAACCGGGCGGCCCCGTCTTCGTGCGCCGGGACCGCGTGGCCGAGGCGGCTTGCCGCGACCAGCTCGGCCAGGACGGTTTTGTCCAGATGCGCATGGCGGAGGGCAAAGCCGCGAAGGGGCGGCTGGTGTTCGTGTTCCGCGGCCGTGATGCCGCCGAAAGCTGGCAGCGTTTCGTCGCCGAGCGTCTGCCGGCGCTGCAGGACGGCGACTGGCGCAGCCTGATCGACCCCGGCTTTGGCCCGCGCCCCGCGCATTCGGTCGGTCCATGGGACATGCGGGTTACCGATGCGGCGCATGGGAGCTTTTCGCTCGATCTCGGCATCGAAATCGACGGCGTACGGCATCCGCTGCTGCCAATTCTCCGCCGCCTGCGCGAGCGCGGCGGCATGGAATCGGCACGCCTCGTGGACGGCGAGCTGGTCACCAGCCTGGAGGACGGCCGCATCCTGAAACTGCCGGCCGAGCGCATTGCGCGCCTGCTGGCGGTGATGGACGACCTGATCGAGGCGGCGCGCCGCAGCACCGGCGATGCGCTGGTGCTGGATGCCGGCGAGGCGCCCGCCGTGCTCGACCTGGAGGATCTGGTCACTGCGCGCTGGCAGGACGGGGCCGCCATTGCGGCACATGTCGCACGCTTCCGCGGCATCGCCGATATCCCTGAAGTACCGGTACCGTCCGGTTTTACTGGCATATTGCGCCCGTACCAGCAGCAGGGCGTGAACTGGCTGCAGCATCTGCGCGAGAACGGCCTCGGCGGGTTTCTTGCCGACGACATGGGGCTCGGCAAGACGGCGCAGACCATCGCCCACATCGTGGTGGAGGAACAGGCGGGCCGGCTCGACCGGCCGGCCCTCGTCGTCGTGCCGACCAGTCTGGTGCCGAACTGGACCGCCGAACTGTCGCGCTTTGCGCCGCATCTGCGGGTGATGGTGCTGCACGGGCTCGAACGCCACGCGCGGCGAAGCGAACTCGGCGGCGTGCATGTCGTCATCACCACCTACACCGTGCTGGCGCGCGACATCGAGGAGATGGCCGGGCTCAGCTGGGCTATGGTGGTGCTCGACGAGGCGCAGGCGATCAAGAGCCCGGCCGCGAAAGCAACGCATGCCGTGTGCCGGCTGCAGACACAGCATCGGATTTGCCTGTCGGGCACGCCGATCGAGAACAATCTGGGGGAACTGTGGTCACAGTTCGCCTTCCTGATGCCGGGCCTGCTCGGTCACCGCAAGAGCTTCACCAAGCGGTTCCGCTCGCCGATCGAGAAGAACAACGACCCGGTCCGGCGCCGCCAGCTCGCCTTGCGCATCCGCCCCTTCATCCTGCGCCGCACCAAGGCGGCGGTGGCGACTGAGCTGCCGCCGAAGCACACCATCCTGCGTCGCATCACCCTGGCACCGGAGCAGCGCGAACTTTACGAGACCATCCGCGCCACGCTGTACGAACGGGTCACCCAGGAGATTGCCGAGCACAGCCTGGGCCGAAGCCAGATCGTTGTGCTCGACGCGCTGCTGAAGCTGCGCCAGGTCTGCTGCGACCCGCGGCTGGTGAAGCTGCCGTCGGCGCAGCGGATTGGCGCATCCAGCAAGCTGGACGACCTGATGGAAATGGTCGGCGAAATGATTGCCGAAGGCCGGCGCATTTTGCTGTTCTCGCAGTTCACGTCGATGCTCGACCTGATGAAGCCGCGGCTTGCGGCGGCCGGCATTACCTTCGCCGAGCTGCGCGGCGACACGCGTGACCGGGCGGAACCGGTGCGCCGCTTCGAGGCGGGCGAAGTGCCGCTGTTCCTGATCAGCCTGAAGGCCGGCGGACGCGGGCTCAATCTGGTCGCGGCCGACACGGTGATTCTGTATGACCCATGGTGGAACCCGGCGGTTGAGGAGCAGGCATCCGACCGGGCGCACCGGATCGGCCAGACCAAGTCGGTGTTCGTCTATAAGCTGATCGCGGTGGACACGGTGGAGGAGCGCATCCTGGAGTTGCAGGAGCGCAAGGCGGCGCTGGCGAACATTGCCTTCAACGAGGATGGCGGGGCGTTGCCGGCGATGGAAGCGGAGGACATCGACTTCCTGTTCGGCCCCGCCCCCGACCGCCTCGCCGCGTAAAGCGGAATGGGGTGCAGGGGCCTCTCGGCCGTCGCGCGAAGGCGCGCTGCGCGCTGGGGCCGGGTCCAGGGCAGAGCCCTGGCCTTCCTAAAACTTGAGTTCCTGCACCGCCTGCTCCAACGCCGCATGGGCGGACGTCGCCGCCGAGGCAGCCTGTTCGATTGCCTTGGACAACGTGGCAATCCGGGTCTCGGCGGCATCAAGCTGACGGATCAGCCGGGTGTGCAAGGCATCGTTGGCCGGCACCGCGCCAATGTTCGCGCGCAGCCGGTCCTCCTCGTGTTCGACGTCCGTAAGTTCCCCTTTGAGCCGGTCGCGTTCGGCGACGCGGGCGGCCTCGGCGGCGCGCAACTCGGCCAGGTGGCGAAGCCCGGTGCGGGCCGCTGCCTGGATGTCCTGATCGGCGATCAACTGTGCGAACACCGGCGCGTCCTGCAGCAATGCGAAGCGCTGCTGCTGCACTCTATCCGTGTAGGCCATCACCGTCTGTGTCTGGCCGGCGGCGAGGCGGGTGCGCAGCCGCGTCGCCCCGGCGATTTCGCCCGCCGGTTCGGCGCCACTCTCCACCACCAGTGTCTGGCCGGAAGGCGTCGGGATTTGCAGCAGCACCGTGCGCGGCTCGCGGGCCGGTGCGACAATCACGATGCGCCAGGTCTGCCGCGTCCGGCGTTCGGTCGTCAGCACGCCGCCCGCCGCCGAGGCTGAGGCGATGCGGATGCCGGTGTCGGTGTGCCAGTCCAATGTGGTGCGGAGGTCCTCGGCGAAGGGCAGCAGCCGTTCTTCGCCGATCGGCAATCCGCCCAGCCGCGCATCGCCGACATAGGACGTTGCGCCGGCGGGATCGTACAGCGTGAGTACGCCGGCCGGCAGGCTGCTGGTGCTATCGTTGGTGATGCGCACGGCGGCGGTGGGATGCGGCGCGCTCGCTATCGCCAGCGCGACCCGCGCGGCCGGGATTTCGCGGTCCAGGATCGGCACGGAGGCGGTATGTCCGGCGGCCAGGATGACCGGCCCGGGAATCGTGAACAGCGTTTCTTCCGCGCCTTCGGTGGTAGCCGCCTGGACGGTGGGGGCCGACATCTCCTGCTGCGGCGCACCGGGCGCGCTTCGCGCCATGCCGGCGATGGCCGCGAAGGGGGCGGGGGCGGGTGGAGGCAGGGCCTCCGCGGCGGCGCCAACCTGCTCCGGCGGGCGGGCACGGGTGTCGATGTCGGGCAGCAGGCGGCCGAGAATCTGCACCGGCACTTCGGGCCGCTCAACATAGTAGGTACGGTAGATCGCCTGGCGGAACGTAACCGGATTGCCGTACTGCAGCGACAATTGCACACCGTTCCAGTCGGCACCTGTGGCGTTCTCCAGCACCGCCCAGCCCTGCAGGCGCGCTTTCGCCCCCTCTTCGTTTTTCGCGGGCAGCACCAGCCGGTAGGAAGTCTTCCACAGCGGTGCGGCGGCCACGTAGCCGACGCGCACGACACGCCGTCCCGTACCGTCGCTGCGAATCGTCACGTGCCGTGCGTCACTGCCGGAATCCCGGCGCAGCGCTTCCAGCGCTCGCTCGATGCGGGCGCGCAGGTCGGGATCGGCAACCTGCACGGCGTCGGCGTCTTCCAGCACGAACTGGCGCAGCCCGTCCGCGGCGAGCAGCGTGACGCGGGTGCGCGGGGCGCCGGTATCGGCGGGGTCGCGGGCGCCTTCGCGCATCCGCTCGGCGCGCAGCAGACGGCCGGTCATTGGCCGCGGACCGCTGACCTGCAGCATCACGCCGCGTAGCCCGTTCAGGTAATCCACCGGCGAGTCCAGCGCTTCAGGTCCGATCGGCGCGTCGGCGAAAGCGGCGTGCGTGGTGTCGCGGCCCGGCAGTTCGATGCCGCCGACACTGCCAGCGCTGTCATAAACAACCAGCGACTTCAGCACGTCGTCGATCTGGTCAAGCGGGAGGTCGAGGCCGAGCGTGGCCGAGCCATCAACCTCCGCTTCGTACTCGAAGTAGCCGACGCCGCCGGAGGAAAGCATGGCGCGCTTGAGCACCAGGTCGGTCGCTGTTGCGGAGTTGACCATGGCGAAAACGAGCGGCAGCGCGACGATGAGTCGGCGGTGCATGTCCTGGGATTCCTTCCACACTGAAAGCAGCATGCCATGAGCGAAGCGGCGCCCGCCATCGCCGTCATCACGTTTGTGGCGTTGTCGGCGATTCCTTGCGCGCGTACCGGGGGAGTTACGCGTGCGCAGCCCGATCAGGACCAGTCCCGCCGTCCGCGCGTCGATCAACAGATGCACGGGATTCATGGCGCACCCTTCCGACATTTTTTGCCTGCTCGAGCGTCTGATAACCCGGCGTTGATGTGAAAGATGTCACTACAAGCGACAAACAACCGTATCTCCCATTGCCGCGGTCACGGCGGCATCGCTAGCGTGATCCGGGACCGGGGTTGCCCGAACGGCATGAGCTCCCGGGCAGAAAGGAAACAGACGACCATGGCCATCAAGGAAGACGCCCGGACACGGGCTCCGCGCGGAACGAAGAACGTGACGCAAGCCTTTTTCACGGCGCTCGATGCCGTTCCGGACAACCAACAGGCCGCCGTCGCTGCTGCGGCAGTGGCTGGCATTCGCGACGAGGTGAAGGCGCGGCGCCTGCGGGCGAAAGAAGCGGCCGCCAAGGCAAAAGCCAAGGCGCCGGCAAAGACAAAGGCGCCGGCGGCGCGAGGGCGTAAAGCGGCGACGCCGGCAAAGCGCGCACCCGCGCCGGCGGCCAAGCCAGTCGCCGCGAAGAAGGCGCCGGCAACACGGAAGGTCGCTGCCAAGGCGGCCAAACGGAAGTCGCCCGCCAAGCGCGTGCCCGCGCCTGCTCCCGAAACCGGCACGGAGTGAAGCCCGGCACGGCGTAAATAGGGCGACGCTTGTTCCGCAGCGGCCGCGGGCGCCGATACCCGCAGCCTCAGCGGCCGGCGATCCGGCAGCCCGTGACCCGCGGCGGCGCATTGAGCAACGGCGCGAGCACGTTTGCGACCTCGCAGGCCGACCGTTGCCGCTGCGGGCGGGCGCTGGGCTGGCGATGGGTATTGATCACCAGCACGCCGCCGCCGGCGAGCGACATCCGCAACGTGCCCTGCCGCAGCGCGCGCGCATAAAGCGGCTCCGGTCCGCCGATGCCGGTGAGGATGCCGGCGCCGACCTCGGCAACACGGTTGCGATAGGCGGCGGCGAGGTCGGGCGTGTGTGAGTGGTAGTATCCGGTGGCGAGGTTCCAGTCGCCGTTCGTCTCGGTCCCCAGTTGCTGCAGAAAGCTGGCGGCGTAGGCGACGTTAGCGGTCGGATCGAAGGACTCGTCCAGCGAGTGGAAGGCGTCCGGGTGGAACTGCAGGTTCACCTGCATGCACCCCACATCCATCAGGTGCACGCCGTTGGCGAGGCCCTGTTTGGCCCAGGCCACCGCCGCCGCGCGGCTGTCGAAGAACAGGCCGGCGCCGTCGGCATTGATCGTCCACGGCCAGGCGCGGATATCGCCCATCGAGGCGATCGGCCGGCCGCTTTCCACCTTGGCGATGGTGGCGAGCAGGCCATGCGGCAGGCTGTGGTGCTTATCGGCCTCCTGCACCGCTTCGGTGCAGAGCGCGGCCTGGGCGACATCCCATGCCGGCGTTGGTGGTGGCGCTGCCAAGGACACGGGGGCGGCCAGGGGGATCAGGAGGGACACCAACAATCCTAGCGGGGCGTTGCCCCGCGCCCCACCAGGGCTTTGCCCTGGACCCACCAAGGGCCATTGGCCCTTGGAACCCGGGATTATATGTTTGCGCATACCGCGGTGCAGATGCGATCCACATCCGCGTCCGTCAGGTCCGGGTGGATCGGCAGTGCCAGGATGCGCGTCGAAATATCCTCCGACACCGGCAGCGCCGACCCGTCATGCGCGTCGCGATAGGCGGGCTGCAGATGTAGCGGCCTTGGATAATAGATTGCCGTTGGTACGCCCGCTGCGCGCAACCCCGCCTGCAACCGCTCGCGCGCCGCGGCATCGGGCAGCAGCACGGCATAGATTGCCCAGGCGCTGACGCTGTCCGCCACCCGCGTCGGCACCGTCACCGCATTTGCCAGCCGCGCATCATAGATGTCGGAAATACGCGCCCGGGCGGCCAGTTCCTCCTCGAATACGGTCAGCTTGCTCAGCAGCACCGCCGCCTGCAGCGTGTCCAGCCGTCCGTTCATGCCGGTGCGCAGCACCTCGTAGCGCGTGGTGCCCTCGCCATGCGTGCGCAGCGAACGGTACAACGCCGCCCGTTCGGCGCTCTCGGTGAACAGCGCGCCGCCGTCGCCATAGGCGCCGAGCGGCTTGGACGGAAAAAAACTGGTGGCGGTCGCATCCGCCGCGCGGCCCAAACGCACGCCATGTTGCGACGCGCCGAAACTCTGTGCGCAATCGTCCAGCGTGAACAATCCCTCGGCGTAGGCGACCGCACGGATGGCAAGCCAGTCCGCCGGCTGGCCGAACAGATCGACCCCGATCACCGCCCGCGGACGCAGCCGCCCCACCCGGCGTACCTCCGCCACCCGCGCGGCCAGCTGCGCCGGATCGATCTGGAACGTGCTTGCATCGACATCGACGAACACCGGCGTGGCGCCCAGCAGCAGCGGCACCTCGGCGGTCGCGGTGTAGGTGAAGGCGGGCAGGAATACGGCATCACCGCGCCCGATCCCCTCCGCCATCAGCGCGATCTGCAGCGCGTCGGTGCCGGACGAGACGGTGACGCAGTGCGCCGCCCCGCAGAACGCCGCCAGCCTGGCTTCCAACTCGCCCACCTCTGGACCAAGGACGAATTGGCAATGCGCCAGCACCGCCTCCAGCCTTGGCCGCAGATCGGCGGCGATGCGCGTCTGCTGCGCCTTGAGGTCGAGAAAGGGAACCGGTCTGGTCATGCGGAAACTCTCATGCGCGGGCGGGGTCGGCGAGGCTTGCTTCCGTTACGCGACCGTCCGGATTGTGTTGCAGCTCCGGCACGATGCGGCCGAGCAGGGCGAGCGCCAGCCTGACGTTGCCGCCGCGGCAGGCGGCGGCGATCTCGTCGATGGCGCGGCCGACAATGGCCGGGTCGGCGGTGCGGGGGGTGGCCATCAGCAGCCCCGGATGGCCGGTGGGCGTCGCCGGTTCACGGCCGTGGAACAGTTCCTCGAACAGTTTTTCCCCGGGTCGCAGCCCGGTGAAACGGATCTCCACGTCCACATCCGGCCGCAGACCGGCGAGCCGGATCATCTGGCGGGCGAGATCGACGATCTTCACCGGCTCGCCCATGTCGAGCACGAAAATGCCGCCATCCTGCTGCGACGGGTCGCGATCCTCGCTGCTGCCTACCACGCTGGCCTGCAGCACCAGCCCGACCGCTTCGCGCACTGTCATGAAATAGCGCCGCATGTCCGGGTGGGTCACGGTCAGCGGCCCGCCGCGCGCGAGCTGGCGCTGGAACAGCGGCACCACGCTGCCGGTGCTGCCCAGCACGTTGCCGAACCGCACGGTGACGCAGCGCATGCCGCCGGCCGGCCCGCGCGCGGCAATGTCGAGCCCCTGGCAGTACATTTCGGCCAGCCGCTTGGAGGCGCCCATCAGGGAAGACGGGTTCACTGCCTTGTCAGTGGAGATCACCACCATCGCCCGCACGCCGGCAGCGCGCGCCGCGTCGGCAACGTGGCGGGTGCCGGCGGCGTTGGTGAGCAGTCCCTCCAGCGGGTTCGCCTCCACCATCGGCACGTGCTTCAGCGCAGCGGCGTGGAACACCAGGTCGGGGCGAAGCTCCTCCATCAGCCGGCGCAGGCGGGCCTCGTCCCGGACATCCGCCAGCACGACGCGGCGGCGGACAGTCGGGTGGATTTCGGCCAGCTCGATGTCGATCTGCCAGAGCGCGAATTCGCCATTGTCCAGCAGCACCAGCTTCGCCGGGCCGAGGGCTGCCACCTGGCGGGCCAGTTCGCTGCCGATGGTGCCGCCGGCGCCGGTGACCAGCACGCGCCGCCCCTGCACCAACCGCGCCATGCCCTCGCGGTCGAGCGGCACCTGCGGCCGGTTCAGCAGATCCTCGAGGACGACCGGCCGCAGTTCCAGCCGCGTGCCCGCGGCGGTGGCGTCGAGCGCGGTCAGCCGCGGGGCGCGGGCGATCCGCACCCCCTCGCGGTCGGCCACCTCCATGAGAAGCGCCAGCTGCTCGCCGGCGAGATCGGCATCGGTTAAAACCAGCACCCCCGGCAGCCGTCCGTCCGCACGCAGCCGGGCGAGCACCGCGGCCGCTTCGGTGATGCTGCCCAGGATCGGCAACCCGCCGATCCGCCGCCCGGTCTGCGCGTTGCCGAGCGAAAGCAGCCCGATCACCCAATATGGCGTGCGCCGGTCCGCGCCGAGCGCCCGGATGAACAGGTCGGATCCCTCGCCGGCGCCCACCAGCAGTACGGGCTGTGCAACCTGTCCGTCCTGCGGCGCATGGCTCTCCTGCATCAGCCGGTAGGCGATGCGCGGCATGGCCAGCAGCACCATCAGCACCAGTGCGTGCAGGGCAGGGAAGGCGGGGCTGGGGAAGGACAGATGTGCCTCGTGCAAGGCCACCGGGAAAATCGCCGCGGCGGCGATCGATGCCGCGGCAACCCCCAGCAGGTCGCCGGCGCCGGCAAACCGCCAGTACTGCGTGGACAGCCGGAATGGCAGCCCGGCCAACAGCAGCGCCGCCGCCCCCCAGGCGATGGTCCAGACCGGGCCGACCGGATCGGCCGCCGGGTCGGCCAGCCAGTGCGCAATCGGCACCGCGGCGCCAGCCAGTGCGGCGTCCACCCCGACATTCAGGGCGATTCGAATCAGGGCGGGTCGGGCGGCCATGGCGGGGTCATACCGCATCGGCCGGGTTGGGTCATCATCGGCGCGTGGGGGCATTGGGGCAATCGGGTGAAGGAAGGCCAGGGGCTTTGCCCCTGGACCCCACCAAGGGCCGAGAGGCCCTTGGAACCCATTCGTTTTAAGGGTTGATGAGAGAGGGGGCTGAGGAGGTGCATCGGCATCTCCTCAGCCC
>CAIXDS010000318.1 GCA_903918195.1 uncultured Acetobacteraceae bacterium
CCGATCGCTTTTCACGCAACGTGGCGATCACATGCAGCTCGGCCATCCCCGCTCCCCTTCTGAAAGCCAACGAAAGAGATGGTAGACGGCATGCTTCCGCAACCGAACCGTCTACTGGTGGCAGCTACTACATGATACCGGTACGTTCTGAGACGGCATGACCGGCTGCTGGCGGTCGTTCGAGCGCCTTGGGGATCGCCTCGGAAGCAGACTCCTCTTGGCGCCCCTTCCTGTGCGGCTCCTTGGATGCTAGGTTGCACCAACTTCTTGATTTAAGGGACGGATCGCAAAGGGTGTTGCTCGCGCCGATTGTTAAGCTGATTCGTGCATACGATTCAGTCGAGTGGGAAATCTTTATCTCGGAATGGCAGAAGGGCTTAAATGGCTACCACGCCGTGAAGCGGCTCGGCAGCGCAGGCGACCACGGCCGCGATGTCATAGGACTTTGTACTCCGGAAGCCTGCCAGGGCGTCTGGGACAATTACCAGTGCAAGCACTACGACGCGCCACTGGCGACTCCGAAGGCGTGCGAAGATGCCGGTAAGATCATCTTTCACGCCTTCCGGAAGGTGTTTACTCCTCCACGCCGCTGCGTGTTCGTCGCCCCGCGAGGGGTCACGACCGAGCTGCGTGACATGCTGCTGAACCCGGACAAATTCCGGGCAGAAGTCATCAAGACCTGGGGCACGCGTGTCGCCTCCAAAATTGAGGCCAGCAAGAAGCACACCCTGGTAGGCGCCCTGGCGGCCTACGTCGACGCGTATGATTTCACCGGCTTCGACTGGGCGACCATGGACGAGATCCTAGACGCGCACCGGCGGACAGCCTACTGGGCGACACGTTTCAACGGTCAGCTACCGCCCCCGAATCCGGGTGTAACCCCAGCGACGGTCGTGTCAGAGGAAACCGTCTATGTCGGGAAGCTCTTGGACGTCTATGCCGAGGCGGCAGGCGCACCTATCACCTGTGTCGGCGACCTTGATGGGCATGGGGATTGGAAGAAGGACCTGCAGCGGCAACGCGTGAAGTTCTTCGATGCTGAAGCTTTCATGGCGACCTACCGGGACCAGACCGAGCCGGGGACGACCGAGAGCTTTTCTGATCAAATTTTTGAGGCCATCGAGCCGTCTCTGACTGTGCCTAGTCCGGGGCTGAACAGGCTGACCGCGGCGCTGACGGTTGCCGGAAATACGGCACCTGCTAGTGTTCTCACACCACAGGCGAAGATCGGAGTCCGACAGGGTGTCTGCCACCAGCTCGCCAACGACGACCGCGTGACCTGGAAGGTCTGACGTGGGTCAGATCGACGCGCCGCGGCACCGGCCGCGTATCTTTAACACACCCTTCGAGACGGGTTTGCGGTCGGTCGTGATCCTGACGGCCTGCTATCCGGACATGCTTGGGCTAAACCGGCTCGTCGTGTTTGATCATCTCGTCGTCCATACCGAGGATGTCGGCGGCCCGTCGAGCATGCATCCAAAGGACAGATCCCGTGCTGCCGAGATCCTCGTCCGTCGCCGTCTCGTCGACGTCGGCCTCGGGCTGATGCAGACGCGCGGTCTCGTCGCACGCGCCATGACACCGGCCGGATTCCGCTACAAAGCCGGGGATGATGCCGGGTCGTTCGTCGATATGCTGTCGAGCGAATACATGTCCGCTCTCAAAGATCGGGCCGAGTGGCTGATCGAGAACGTGCATCCGATGTCCGAAGACGAATTGTCCCGTCTTGTGCAGAGCCGAATGGATGAATGGGAGCCGGAATTCCAGACCGGCCAAGCGCAGGCTCAATAGCCGTGCAGCTGCGCTTCCTCCATGTCAGCGGCCCGCAGGCGGAGCCGGCAACGGTCGATTTCGTCGCCGGACTGAACGTCATTAACGGGCCGTCGAACACGGGTAAGTCCTACATCCTTGCCCTGATCAACTTCATGCTGGGCGCGCAGGATGCGCCGGAAACGATAGCCGAGCAGGCGCTCTACGATCTCGCTCACCTCGGCGTTGTGTTTGACGACGGCAGCGAGAAGACGCTGGTCCGTGCGCTTGCCGGCGGTGACATCAGGATCATCGACGGGCTGACAAAAGAACGGCCGGACCAAAAGCAAGGGATCGCGGTATCGGGCAGACACAGCGCCAAAGCTTCGTTGTCGGCCATCCTTCTCGAACAGCTCGGCGCATTCGGCGCGCGTATGCGCACCAAGGCGAAGGGAGAGACGCGGGACATCCGCTACAGCGATATCCGGCATTATGCGCTGGTCAACGAGACGAAGATCCAGGACCGGACGTCGCCGGTTCTAAGCGGCCAATATCAATTCAAGCCGGTCGAAAGCTCGGTGTTTAAGTACGTCCTGACCGGGGTAGACGATTCGGCTCTCGACATCGCCAAGCCGGACGAATCCTTGCCTACCCGCCGAGCGGCCCAGCTCGAATTGCTGGATGAGCAAATCAGGGATTTGGAAGCGGAAATCGCCAACTCGGATCACGACCAGGAGGAGCTGGAGAAGCTCGAATCGAACCTTGAGCTGGAGCTTGCGCAAACATTCGAGGTGCAGGAAGCGGCAGAGAGCGAATATCGGGACTTGACAAGCAACCGACGCCGCCTCCGGCGTGATTACGAGAACGCACAGGACCGGATAGCCGAAATCGACACGCTGCTGGCAAGGTTCAGCCTGCTGGAACAGCACTACCAGTCCGACCACAAGCGGCTGGAGGCTATCGTCGAGGCTGGAATATTGTTTGCGCTCGAAGACGGGAAAACCTGCCCGATCTGCGGAGCCGACTCGAAACATCACCGTCCCGCGCTCGCCTGCGATGGCAACACGGACGAAATCGTCATAGCAGCGCGCGCCGAGATCGCCGAGTTGCAGCGCCGCGCGTCTGAACTGAAGACGACAGTCGATAGCCTTGTGGAGGAGCGAGGCGAGCTGGCCGAAAATGCTAGAGAGCTTCTGCCGAGAATTCAATCATTGCAGGCCGACATCCTGCGCGAAGTTCCATCCGTGCAGACCGTCAGAAGCCAGACCACCAAGGTGATCGAGCGCAGGCTTGTCGTCCAGAAGAGCCTCGACCTCGTTCGCAGGCGCGAGAAACTCATGTCTCAGCGCGCGGAACTCGGTGTCGTTCCCGGCTATGACAGCACGACCATGGTCGCCGAACAGTCCTTGAACGGCGTTATTCTCGACGCCTTTTGTCGGATCGTTGAAGCCGAACTCAAGTCGTGGGACTTCCCGGACGCCCAGAGGATCTCGTTCGAACTTCCGCGCATGGACATCGCCATCTCAGGCAAGTCGCGGCGCGCAAACGGCAAGGGGGTGCGCGCCCTCCTGCACGGGGCCTTCAGCATCGGGCTGATGAAATACTGCCGCGACCTGAAGCGAGCCCACCCTGGCTTCCTTGTGCTGGACTCGGTGTTCGTGACCTACAAGGACCCTGACGGCCTTGAAGATGAGGCTATCAAGAACACGCAACTTAAAGATCGGGCATTCGCGGCATTCGCCGATCTTCCGGCGCAGTACCAGCTTATCATTCTAGACAATGTCGATGTCCCGGAATGGCTTGCCTTGCAGGATCGATATGTTCACTTTACCGGTCAGCCCACGCAGGGGCGAGCCGGCTTTTTCCCCAAGAAACCGTGAGCTTCCAATTCATCCAAGCCTTCATCAACGAGATCGGTCGACAAGAGCGGATCAGCGACCTGGATCACCGAAGGTCGGCTTTTCGTCGCTGTTGTCTCCGAAGCGGACCATCCGCTATCGGCCACAACGCGCCCATGGCGGTCGTTGATCTTGTTGTGGCTGTCCCTCCAATGCGGACGTCTTCATCTGCGGCCTTCTGGGCAGCTATGGGCGGGTTGCGGGCTTTGGGCCGAGACAGATTCCAGTCGGCTTTGGCGGCAAGCGCGCTGGCTAGCTATAATTCCCCATCTTTTCATCCTGCAAACCTATGATAGTCTCGGAGCCACAATGGAAAGCACGAATGGCTTGAACTGGGAGAGTTGGCCTGCGTACCGAAGCAGGATCGGCACTTCCCGGAGCAAGCGCCAGGGAGTTATCGTATGTATGAAATGAAGCAGATGCCTTTCGGCGGGTCGGAGTTCGCCGACAATCCCGAGCAGCGCTGTCCGTGTCTGTTGCTCCTCGACACCTCAGGCTCCATGTCTGGCAACCCGATCAGTGAGCTGAATGCTGGTCTAATCGCTTTTAAAGATGAGTTGATGGCCGACTCTATGGCTGCCAAGCGTGTCGAGGTGGGAATCATCACCTTCGGCCCAGTACAGATCATCACCGACTTTGTCACCGCAGATCATTTCATTCCGCCGACGCTCAAGACCACCGGCGACACCCCCATGGGGACTGCCATTACCCAGGGCGTCGACATGGTCCGAAACCGGAAGGAGGTCTACAAGACGAATGGCGTGAGCTACTATCGCCCGTGGATCTTCATGATTACGGACGGCGGCCCGACCGATCAGTGGCAGCATGCGGCATCACTTATCCGGGAAGGCGAAGCGTCGAAGGCGTTCCAGTTCTTCTCTGTGGGCGTGGAGGGCGCTGATTTCGCCAAGCTTGAACAGATCTCCGTTCGAGAGCCACTGAGACTCAAGGGGTTGCGATTCCGCGATCTTTTCGCCTGGCTTTCGAGCTCGCTGTCCTCTGTTTCGCGCTCGCAGCCGGGAGAAGCCGTGCCGCTCACGAACCCGGCTGCCCCGAACGGTTGGGCTACCGTAGGATGACGGAGGTCCGTTCCTGGCGGGTCGCCGCTGCTTCGGTCGAGGGCACGTCCCATACCAAGCATCGCGGCTCCTGTCAGGACGCGATGGCCGTGAATATATTCAGCGACGGCGATGGCCACGAAGTACTGGTCATCGTCGTCTCGGACGGTGCGGGTTCCGCGGCACGCTCGGACATCGGCTCCTCCCTGGTATGCTCGATCGTCTCCGAGGCCGTCGAGGTTTTTTTGGCGGAGGGCAACCCCGTCAGTGACATCGGTCTTGGCACCGCAAGATCGTGGTTGCCCATGATCAGGGATGCCATCCAGGACCGCGCGGAAGCCGACGGGGAAGCCGTCCGAGACTATGCCTGCACGCTGCTCGTAGCCGTCGTCGGGACGAAGGCCGCAGCAATCGCGCAGATTGGAGACGGCGCTATCGTGATCTCCGACGGGGACGGGTGGGCGTGGGCACATTGGCCTCAGCATGGCGAGTATCTGAACACCACGTTCTTCGTCACATCTGACGACGCGGAGGGACACCTGGCATTCGATCTGTGCCAGCGGAGGATCGATGAGATCTCGGTGTTCTCTGACGGCATCGAAGGACTTGTTCTCCACCATGCCACAAAGACAGTATTCGCCCCCTTCTTCGACAGGATGATGCCTGCCGTTCGCGCCTCTGAGGTCGACGGGCTTGATCGGAATCTGTCCGGGGCCCTGGCGCAGTATCTGGCTTCGCCTGTCGTCTGCACTCGCACTGATGACGATAAGACCCTTGTCCTTGCAACGCGCCGCGCCCCGATGGCTGTCGCCATGACGGGGCCAGTCGAGACCCGGGCAGAATCCGCACCGAACTGAGGCGCCATCCGACATGAACGTCCGTAGCCAGCCGCAGGTGACGGGGAACTCGGGTCTTGTACCGCTCGGCGCCGAACTCGGGCGGGGTGGCGAAGGGTCAGTCTTCGACGTGGTCGGGCGGCCCGACCTGGTCGCAAAGATATACCACCACGCGATCGGTGGCGATAAGGCGATGAAGATCGAGGCGATGGCCTCGATGAAGAACGACGATCTTCGCGGCGTGGCGGCCTGGCCGGCCGAGCTCCTGACCACAGCGCGCGGAGCCCCCTGTGGCTTCCTGATGCCGCGGGTCACCGGGCACAAGGACATTCACAACCTCTACAGCCCTCGCAGCCGTCGGACGGAGTTTCCGAACGCGGACTGGCGCTTCCTGATCCGCTCCGCGGCGAACACCGCTCGTGCGTTCGCCGTGGTCCACGAGGCCGGAGCCGTCATCGGCGACGTCAACCACGGAGGCATTGCAGTATCGGACAAGGCGACGGTTAAGCTGATAGACTGTGACAGCTTCCAGATCGCGGCACACGGGACGAAGTTCCTGTGCGAAGTGGGCGTGCCTACCTTCACGCCACCTGAGCTCCAGGGAAAGAGTTTCCGAGGGCTGGTGCGCTCCGCGAATCACGACAATTTCGGCCTGGCCGTGCTGGCATTCCACCTGCTTTTCATCGGCCGGCACCCTTTCGCCGGGCGATACCTCGGTCGCGGCGACATGGGACTTGAGCAGGCCATCACAGAATTCCGATTTGCCTATGGCCATACGAGGGCCTCGGTGCAAATGGAGCCGCCCCCGGCGGTGCCCCCGCTGGAGATCTCATCACAACCTGTGTCGTTGCTGTTCGAGCGTGCGTTCTCCCAGCAGGGAGCAAGCGGCTTGCGGCCGACTGCCCGAGAGTGGGTCTCGGCGCTGGATGGGCTGGAGAAGCAAACCAAGCAATGCAGCATCAATGCGTCACACCACTATCTGAACACGCTCGGGTCGTGCCCGTGGTGCCACGTCGAGGCTGCCACCGGCATTGTGCTGTTCAGCGTCTTTGTCCAACGCACGCAGCAGGGCGGTACGACTCAGTTTGACATTCGGGCAGTCTGGGCCGCGATAGCAACTGTCCCGTCTCCCGGTCCGGCACCCCGGCGTCTGAACCGGGACCAGATCGGCACCATGCAGCCAAGCGAGGAGGCACGGGCTGCTGGCGGCAGTCGCATCCTGCGTCGCGTCGGCGTTATCCTGGTCGTGTTGGTGACACTGTTCCTGATGGCTGCCGTGCCTAAGGGATTCCTGCTCTGGCTTTTGGGCGGCATTGGAATCGGTGCAGCCGTCGGCGGCAAGAAGGAGAACCCGCAAGCCGTCGCCTCGTTCTCGTCCAGGCAGCGGACTGCTGAGGCTCAGTACCGGACGATCCTCACTCGTTGGGAGAACGACGCCGCGGAGAGCAGGTTCATCACCAGGCTCCGCGAGCTCGGGCACAGGCGCGATGAATGGAACGACCTTCCGCAGCTCCGGCAGAGGCGATTCCGCATGCTGGAGCAGGAGCGCGAGAAGGCGCAGCTACGGCGCTTCCTAGAGGCTTTCGATATCGAAGGCGCCACAATTGCAGGGATTGGTCCCGGACGGAAGGCGATGCTCGCGTCCTATAACGTGGAGACGGCTTGGGATGTCACGGATGGCAACATCCGCCGTGTTCCTGGCTTCGGCCCTGCCTTGACCTCAAAGCTGATCGACTGGCGGTGCCAGGTGGAGCGCCGGTTCAGATACGATCAGTCCCAAGGCGTCGACCCGCACGATATAGCTGCGCTCGATCGGGAACTGGCAGACACCAAGAGGAAACTTGAAAGCGCACTGTTGAACGGACTACCTGACCTGATGCGGCTTCGGCACGAGATCACGACACTGCGAGTCGCGCTTGGTCCTCAGTTGGACGAAGCGCTACAGCAGGTTGTCCAGGCGGAAGCCGACCTGCGAGCCGTCAAGGGGTAGTCCACACGGACCGGGGCGACCAAAATCCCATGCTCGGCAGCCGCAAACGCGGGGAGCGGGTAGGCGCCTGCACAGAAACAATGTCCAGTTTCGTGCCAACCCACTCGCGAGCAGCCTGTCCGCTTCCGGCCATGCCCGGCCATCGGTCCCGACCGGACAGCCATCCGTTGTATGTCTGCTTTGGATGAGGAAACTGCCGTCTCGGCGACGCAGGTGACTGGCAGATTCCCATCCAAAGCGGCCTATCAAAGAAAAGTGATCCTCGTCGAAGCCAGCCTCTCGGGTGTTGGTTGGAGAGCAAGGGATGCTCCTCTGACGGCCCGTCAAAACCTCTGCGCCAAGGTTCTCGTACGGCAGCTCCACCCACCTTGACGACGCCAAGCCAATCGTGGAGCTCTGCTTGACCCGAGCAGAGCCGATGCGAAGCGCAGGGGGCTGGTGCCGATGGACGCGGCATAGCCGAAGGTCGGCCGACTCGGCAGACGCGATTCCATCGAGTCGCAACATGGGACTCCAGACGGGACTCGCAGACCGTTACGTGAGTAGAAATCAGCCTGGAACAGCACGTTGATCAGTCAGGTCGTGTCCTGCTGGGGTCGCCATCTGCCGTCCGGGTTGGTTCACGACGGTCCGGAAAATGATCGAAAACAGGTGGTTGGCTAGCGTGTTCCGCCGCACCTCAGTCCGGATCGGTTCCACATTGACCACTCCAAGCCGGAAATTTCTGGGGTATCAAAGTGGGGTATCGATTCGCCTTCCGTGCCCGATACCCCATCGACGTCCCGTCCTCGGTCTGAACGCGCGGATGCGCCAATTCCTGCCGAGAACTCGTCCAGCGTCAGTGTCAACATGTTATCCTTAATCCGCTGCCGTCTCGGGCGCGCCATCGCCCTGGGGATGTCCTAATTCTGTCCTCACGCCTTCCCAAGGGAGCTGCGGGGGGCCATCTCCAGCGGCACCGAGGGCCGAAGCGGCGGATTTCCTGGCGTCCCGGCGCGGGTCGGGCTGGCACACTTTTTGCCCATTCGGGAGCCGCGGCGCCGGAGCCGCGGCCGCCCTTTGGCCGTCGCTGCGGCCTCACGTCGTCACTTTTCCGGTATCATGTAGTAGCCGCCACCAGTAGACGGTTCGGTTGCGGAAGCATGCCGTCTACCATCTCTTTCGTTGGCTTTCAGAAGGGGAGCGGGGATGGCCGAGCTGCATGTGATCGCCACGTTGCGTGAAAAGCGATC
>CAIXDS010000319.1 GCA_903918195.1 uncultured Acetobacteraceae bacterium
CAGCCAATCAAGCATAATTCACGACTGCGTGATAACCCGCTATTATCGCGCCCTGTCCGGTCGATTGCCGCCACGCAGGTCGATTGGCGGTCCTGGCCAATCAGCCGGGTCCAGGGTACCCCCCACAAAATGGACGGTCTCAATGCGCCGTCGCCGCCACGATTGCGCGGCAGCAGCATGGTCGCACAAGCTCCCAGTATGGATACGGCCGGGCGTTGTCGCGCGCGAGATCCTTCCGGAATGGCGGTGCAGGACGCCGCGCTACAGCGTCGATCGGCCCTGGCGGGGGCCGACGCACGCGGAGCTTGCTATCGGTTTCGCCGGCGCGTTGCGGCGACCGGAGTTGGGTCGCTCTCCGTGTCGAGAACCTCCGCCGGGATGCCGAAGGCATCCGGTTGTTAATGCGGCGATCCAAGCCCAGGAAGGCGAGGGGGCGACGGTGGCCATCCCGCACGGAGACCGTCTGCGTCCGGTGGCCGCGCCCGACGCCTGGCTGGAGGCCGGCCGGGTGGCGGAGGGCCTCGTGTTCTGCCGGATTTGCCGGGCTGGTCAGCTGACGGACGAGCCAATAGGCGACCGCGCCGTCGTCCGCCTGGTCCAGGCCGTCGCCAAGACGGCCGGCTACGATCCGGCGCTGTCCAGCGGGCATTCGCTGCGGGCCGGGTTCATCACCAGCGCGGTGCGGTGTGGCGCCAGTATCTTCAAATTCCGAGAGATTTCGCGCCACTACAACCTGGGGGTGCCCACCGGCTACGTCAGCGATGCCCAGGTCTATTGCGATCACGCGGGATGCGGTTTCTTTGGCGGAGATCGTCCAGAATGGCGAACGCAGGTCTTGACGGGGCCCATCCTGGTCTGGCTTGCCATCGTAATGGCGCTGATCGCCAGCATGCTTGCTCTGTCCCGAACGCCCAACCGGGTCGAATTTGTCAGCCGCGGCTTCGAGTTCGGTTCGAAGTCTGAGGCATCTGCGCCTCATGGCTTCTCTGCGTCTGCGAGACCAATGCGACTTCGTGACAGACCAAGACCCTGTCTGTCTTCCTGCCGCGCCGTGATCCGGTCGAAGTCATCAAATTCGGAGAAATCGACCATCTGGTTCAGGTGCTCGAGGTATCCTTGTACAAGCTTCCGACGGGAGTCGGTACAGACCGTTTCGGCCAACTCGGCAAGTGCCGCTCTCAGTCGCCGCCCGACCTGCACGGAGGTCTTGCCAAACTGGCGGATTTCATCGAACGACAACACAAGATAGTCCTTCCACGTCGGCATTGGGTAGACCACACGGAGCGTCCCGTCGGCATCGTGGACACGGCCAACGTCAAGTTCTGAACGTCCGAGGCGGCGCAGCAGGTCCTCTATCTGATCCAACGCCTGTACCGCCGTGGTCGGATCGTTGATTGCTGGCGATAACGCCCTTATCGCGATATCGACAAGCAGACGGATGGCATACTTCGGATCCTGCTCGAAGGTGCGCGTATCCCCCAGATGGATGGCTCGCAGGAGCATCGCTTCAGGCAATCCGGTGGCACCGTAAATTCGAAGCAAAGTGCTACCTTCAATCACGGTGTCGCCGACGGCATACTCAATGGCGATCACTGCACCGGTCGACTGAGCCAACCGTACGAGTGCCTCATGATCGAACTCGGTGATCACGCGTGGGCGGCCGGAATAGATCAGCTTCTGTGTCGCCGGGCCCAAATCCGGCGGCACCTCTCCCGGAGATTCCAGCTTCGAATCTAGGCCAGTTGAAATTTGATGGAAGGTTGCGTCGATTACCGCACGGCCTCTTTCGCCCAGACGACGAAGCACGTTCGAGATATGGAGATCGGTCAATTTATGAACCAGCAATGCGAGTGCGACCATACTGACGATGAGCAGTATACAAACGATCATGGTCGATAGCGGTGGGACGGTCCCTGTATGGGTCCGATCGGTCCAACTAAGTGCCGCGAGCGAATAGCCGAACGTGGCGATGAATATGCCAAGCACATGAAATATTGTCGGGTCGCTCCCGAACACATCGACCAGCCGGGGCGAATAGGCGGTTGCGTTGAACTGTAGCATCACGAAACCAATCGCGAACACGATTCCCGTCAGAGCCATCATTCCAGAACTGACGGAAGAGAACAACGCCACGGCTGCGTCGGTCGACATGCCGTATCCATAGTCACCAATGTACGCATGCTCAAGTCGCGGCAAGCTCAGTCCCGCCGCCACAGTGGCCGCCAGATAGATGAGCGGGATCCGCCACGCCGGTAAGCTTTCTATTTCTCTCATAACCGATGCTCCCATAATCGATTCCAGCAGCCTAACGTTTGCCGAGCGATTTTACACCGCGCCTCACGAGCTTCCCCACCTCATGCATCAGGTCCCTCACGATCAGTGCAAGCCATTCCTCCATTGCCTTCTCCTGCTCGGCTAGATTGTCGGGCAGTCATCCGGCGCCGATCTGCCGCATCGTTGCGGCCGGAGTGATGGTCACTCGAACGGCCCTATTTGAAACAGCATGCTGGCGCAGGCGGTGGCGCTTATGCCGAGAAGAACAAGCGCGGCTACAAAGACAAACGAATAGGGGAATGGGCTTTCGCCGCGGATGAGGCCGATGGCGGTCGCATCGTTCCGCATCTTCCGCAAGGCGCTCATGAATTGCGCGTGATGGAGAATGCCGACGACGAGCATGAGATTGCTGAGCAGGGCCAGTGCGATTCCGAACTGGCGGCCGGCATCCATGCTGCCCTTTATCAACCCGCCTTCCAGGAGGTTACGGAGGATCTGTTCAATGGTGAAGCCAAAGCCAAGAAGTGCCATGGATGTGCGGATAACCGCCATCAGCGTGCGGTCTGCGCTCAAGCGGGTGCGCTGTATCGCCAGCCCCGTGTTGTGGGAGGCCAACTCGAACGAACTGTTCGCCGGGCCTGCCCTCGGTGTCACGCTATCCTCGGTCATGGCGGTGTCCTCCTGAGTCTGGGCTGTAGGGGCGTTCCTCCGCCGGGATCGCGCTCACCGGCGGACGCCGCGAAGCGGGATGCGGCCCGCGAGGAAGGGGATATCTGTGGGCAGCACCTCAGTCACACCCACCAGCGCGCGACACGCTCGATCGGTCCGCGCAGGATCAGGTATGGCAAAAAGGCCAGCGTCACCGCGATGACCGCGGCTTCCGCCGGATAGAATGTGTGGAAGGCGATCAGTTGGTAGATCGTGTCCATTACAAGCCCCAGCAGAATGATCCGCGCCGTGGCACGCATCCCTTCCCACAGGCGGTCGCCGCGTCCCGTGGGGGAGGTGAGAACCGCCCAGGAATACGGGGGGCGCCCAGCCCGCGCGTCTGAGACGGCGTCGCGCGCTGCCGCGATCGCGGCCATGAGGGGTTGGAGAATGAAGCGAAACGTCATCATCCCGCTGGGCCGGTCGAGCAAGTCCTGCCAGAGACGCCCACGCACGTCCGACGAAACGCCGTATATGATCGCGCCGGCCACGATCAGTGCGACCAGCAGCGAGATAGCCACGCGAGCCATGACTGTCTGTTGGTTCGGCGCATTCTCGGTCATTGCACAACGCTCCTTTCTGCCATGCGGAGCGAGTCCCGATTGGACGCGTCGCACCGATTGCATTCTGCCCGGGCGGGCTCACCGCATTGACTCATGGAAGAACTCTGCCGATCGCCCGGTATTTGCGGCGGCGCAACCGGAAGGCGCGGGCCGAGCAGGAATACCCATCTGGCCGCAGCGTCGAGCAGAGCGTCCCGTGGTTAGCCTCGGCTGCCGCAGGGGTGGAGTTCGGCAGCGCTCCTCGCGGCGCGCTGCCGGACGCGTGGCCTCAGTCCCTCGCAAACGCCCCGCGTGCTTCCAACTCGAGGTCGATGTAGGAGGTCTGTTCGACCGATACCTCTACTCCGAGGATCGTGCCGCCCTTGAATTTTCCGGGCGACCGATACTCCTCGCTCACGGCATCCGCGCTGTCATAGCCGACGCAGAGACCGTCGCCAGCCAACGTGAACTTGCCCACCTGCGCACGCATCGGCCCTTCGGCGACGACCGTGTCATTGACGTAGAGCTTTGTCCGGCCGAACGACTCTCCATACTGACCGGCACTTTCGCGGGTGAACTCCATGCCGAGTGTGTGCTTGCCGGGTTGAAGCTCAGGCGAGATGAACTTCTGTTCCGGCTTGAAGCCAAGGAAGTTGTAGACGTAGTAGAGCTTCTTGTCCTTGATGAGCAGCGCATGGCCGCCGAAGCGCGAGCCGTGCGCGAAGATCACGCCGGAGCAGTCAGGGGCGACGATCTCGACATCCGCGAGGATCTTGAACGATCGACCGCGGACGTTGACGGCGACGCTCTCCGGAACCGCGCTGGTATCCGGATAATAGACATACCGCTCGCGGGGTTCCTCATCGGTCGGCCGTGGCTCGGTGAGGATGACAGCCGCTTTTCGATCGTCCAGCGGCAATACGTTGTTTTTCTCCGCCTCCTCGAACCACACCTTGATCAGCGCCTCAAGCCTCTCGGGGTGTTCCTTGGCCAGGTTCTTCGACTCGGCGGGATCCACGGCCACGTGGTAAAGTTCCCACTCGTCCTCGTGGAAGCGGCCGCGATCCGAGGGCATCGGCGCATGCATCGCCACGGCCTTCCAGCCATCCTCCCAGATCGCTCTCGTACCAAGCATGGCGTAGTATTGCCGCTTCTTGTTGGTTGGTGCGTCCGCCTTCGCATCGAAGGTGTAGCGCATCGAGATGCCGGAAAGCGGGTGCTGGTCCACACCCTTGTAGACCTTGGGCATGTCAAGGCCACAGATATCGAGGATTGTCGGAACGATATCGGTGCAGTGGTGGTACTGCTGGCGAACCTCGCCCTTGGCCTTGATCCCCTTCGGCCACGAAATAACCAACGGGTCGCAGGTGCCGCCCGCGTACTCCGAATACCGCTTGAACATCTTGAACGGCGCCGACGTGGCGGTCGCCCACCCGGTCGGATAATGCTCGTAGGTGTCCGGGCTGCCCAGCCTGTCGATCAGCTTCAGGTTCTCGACGATGTCGTCCGGGTAGCTGTTGAAGTACTTGTTCTCGTTGACCGAGCCGCTTGGACTGCCTTCCCCGGACGCGCCGTTGTCCGCCGCGTAGATGACAACGGTGTTCTCCAGCTGGCCGCTCTGCTCCAGGTAGTCGATGATTCTCCCGACCTGGGCGTCCGTGTATTCAGAGAAGCCGGCATAAACTTCCATCAGGCGTGAGAACAGCTTCTTCTCGTTCTCGCTGAGCGTGTTCCACGGGCGCACCATGTCGGCGGGCGTCGCCAGATCCTCCGGCATGGGATTGATCGGCGTCAGCTGCGTTCCGGCCGGGAGCAGGCCCTTCGCGATCATGCGCGGCAAGACCCACTCGCGATAAGCCTCGTAGCCGTCGTCGAACTTTCCCTTGTACTTGTCGATGTATTC
Source organism: uncultured Acetobacteraceae bacterium (assembly GCA_903918195.1). Classification (GTDB taxonomy): domain Bacteria; phylum Pseudomonadota; class Alphaproteobacteria; order Acetobacterales; family Acetobacteraceae; genus Rhodovastum. The sequence continues at coordinate 5,428 of CAIXDS010000319.1, forward strand.
CTGCGGCGCATGGTGCGGCGCATGATTCGCGCCCGGGCAGAACCACATGTACCAGGGCCGCGACGGATTGCCCGCCTTCTGGTCCTTGATCATCTTCAAGGCCTGATCGGCCAGGTCCTTCGAAAGGTGGTAGCCTTCTTCGGGCGTGTACGGCTGGTCGATGGGGTGGTTGTCTTCGACCAGGTCGGGGTACCACTGGTTCGTCTCGGCGCCCAGGAAGCCGTAGTAGCGGTCGAAGCCCTTCTGCAATGGCCACTGCTTGCGGCTCGCCCCCGTCGAGACGTCCGTCTCGGGCACGAGATGGCACTTGCCCAGCCAGAACGTGCTCCATCCCCCATCCTGAAGGATCTGGCCCATCGTGGCGCACTGGTCCGGGATGCGACCATGCCCACCAGGAAAGCCCGTCGTCGCTTCCGTGATCGCGGACATGCCGTTCAGGTGATGGTTACGGCCGGTCAGGAGCGTGGAGCGCGTCGGCGAGCACAGCGCCGTCGTGTGCCACTGCGAATACATCAGGCCGTTGTCGGCCAGCCTCTGCAGAGTCGGCATGTTGATCTTGCCGCCGAAGGGCGACCAGGCAGCCAGGCCCGTATCATCGTACAGAACCAGCAGGACGTTTGGCGCGCCCGCGGGCGCCCTCACCGGGATGTACGGCTCCCAGTCCGGCTTCGAATCCCGGACATCGAGCTTGACGACGCCCTTAAACGCTTTGTCGGCCATTGTTGTCTCCCTCACTGTGCCTTGAAGTTGCGACGGTCACGGCCCACTCCGTCGTGGACCGCGTCATTGTTCATGCGCCTCACCCGCCGGTGGCGGTCAGCGCCATGATCTCGTCCGCATAGCGTCCCTGCCGCAGCAGGGCCGCCATGGTCTTCATCGGTTTGTCGATATGGCTGAAGAACACCTTGTAGCCGGCGCAGAGGTAGTTCAGCCCCCCCTCCCCGTCGGGCGTCTGAACGAAGCGATTGCGCGGGCATTCGCCGTAGCAGGCGAACAGCACCGGGCACTCCCTGCAGTACTTTGGCAGCGTATCGTGCTTGCTATTCCCGAAGCGGCGTTGCTTTTCCGACGCGATCAGGGCCCTCAGCGGCGTATCCCTGACATTGCCGAGCAGGTGCTCCGGCTCGACGAAATGATCACACGAGTAGACGTCCCCGTTATGCTCCAGCACTAACGCGCTGCCGCAGGTCGGGGCGACGATGCAGGCGTTGTGCTGGCCCAGCCAACTGCCGAGCGCGACATCGAATGTCGTCACGTACACGGTGCCCACGTCGTGTCGCACCCACTCGTCGAAGATGGCGTTGAGGAACTGCCCGAACTTCGCCGGCGGCACCGTCCGGTCGGTGACCAGGTTGCCTTCCTGCCTGTACAGGGGACGATCCTTCCCCTTCAGGCCGCCCCAACCCTGGTTGGCGAGCGCGAGGCTGTCCGCCGTGCCGCGCTCTACAATTGGAATGAGTTGAATGTATCGCGCGCTCAACTCATCGCGAAAAAACCGGTACACATCGAGCGGATGATCGACGTTCACGGCATGGATGGTGCACAGGATGTTAACGTCGACCGCGTGCCGCTGAAGGCAGGTCCAGCCGCGGATCACGTCGTCGAAGCTGCTGCCGCCGTGCCTGTCGATCCGATAGGCGTCGTGCAGCGCGCGCGGACCGTCGATGCTCAGGCCGACCAGGTATTTGTGCTGCTTGAAGAACGCTGCCCACTCGTCGGTGATCAGCGTGCCGTTCGTCTGGATCGTATGCAGGATCCGCTGATGCGGCTTGCGGCATCGCTCCGCCAGAACCACTGACCGCCGGAAGAAATCCAGGCCACGCAGTATCGGCTCGCCGCCCTGCCAGGCAACCTGCACCTCCGGCCCGGCGGACGATTCGAACAACTGCTGGATGTAAGTCTCCAGCGTTGCCTCATCCATCAGCGGGCTCTCGCGTTCGCCGTAAAGGTTCTCCTTGGAAAGGAAGAAACAGTATTTGCAGCTCAGGTTGCAGGCGGCTCCCGCGGGCTTGGACAGCAGGTGGTAGTTCAATGGGACGGCCATGGGGTCAGCGTCCGTCGGTCGCGTGGACCCGCGCGGCGATGGCCGGGCGAGGGTTCGCGGAGTCGTGGGTTGGCTCCGCGGTGATACAGGCGGAGTAGCCGCGGCCAAAGGTGAGCCCCGGGCATGCGGGCATGGCTGAAGCACCTTTCACGGATTACGGCGGCAAGACGCACGTCGTGAGGTGGCGCGTCCTCTCCCCGGATTCCGGCGATCTCACGCATGATGAGGTGAAGCATTAGAAGGTGAACGTCATCTGGGTGCGCAACTGCCAGGTCGAGCCGTATTCCGGACGCAGTGCGTTGTAGTAGGCGCCCAGCAGGAGATTCACCGGCAGTTTGCCGCCGATCTTCACGACCTTGCCGACGTGGGCGCCAACCGGCAAGGTCCAGGCCTTGTCGCCGGCGGTGAGCCAGTCCGCCGTGATGATGGGCGCGGTGCCGACGTACCACCCGCCGCCGAAGTTGTAATTCGCGAATAGCTGCGCCAGGAACGTGTTGTAGCGCGAGCCGTCCCGCTCCGAGGTACCCCCGAACGACCATACGTTGTTGACGAGCGCACCGGCGACCCAGGGGCCTTTTATGTACACCAGCACGCCGGTCGGCCCGCCGCCCCAGACATTCGAGCCGAGGCTCTTGTCGCTGATTGTCGGGAGCTGCATCACGGGTCCGATGCCCCACAGCCACCCGTTGACCGGTTTGGAGGGCGTCAGGAACGCCGAAAACGTGGTTGGGCCGGTGCCGAACGGGACGGTGTGCGCCGGCTCCAGAGACGGCTGCCAGATCAGCGGCAGGACGGTGCGGGTGATAACATTCCAGTCCTCGTTGATGTGGAACGGGATCACCGGCTGGATGTTGAGGGTCTCCTGTGTACCTTTGTGCGGGCCGGAATTGAAGTTAGTGTTGCTCTGGAACGGAACGCTGGAGACGTCGCCGATCGGGTTCTGCAGCTTTTTGGCGAGTTCGGTGGCGTTCTCGTCATCGCCGGCATCGGGCAGCTGGACGCGCACGGCGGGCGGTGGGGTGGGCGCCGGCGACTGCGCGAAGGCGCCTTCCGGCAGTGCGGGCACGGCGAGCAGACCGGCGGCCAGGATTACGAGGCGGGTGTTGTGGAGCATTGTCGCGCCCTTCGAAGCCGAGATCTTTTTGCGTTCGCTTCGCCGGCATCTCGCCGTGCCAAGCCTCATTGAAGACAGGCTCGCGTCATTTCACGAGCCTGCGTCGCGCTTCCTTCGTGTCGTTCAAGATGTTTGGCACGCTTTCCTCCGTTTCAGTGCACGCGCGTTAGCGGGGCGTCACGGCGCCTCTCGCCGGAGTCGTCCGGCGGCGTTCTAGAAAGTAAAATTCGCCATCAGCATCGGACCCATTATCGAAAGGCGCTTCACGCTGCCGCCGCTCTGCTCCCAGGTCAGATAGCGGTAAGTGAGCGACAAATCCGGTATCATGTAGTAGCTGCCACCAGTAGACGGTTCGGTTGCGGAAGCATGCCGTCTACCATCTCTTTCGTTGGCTTTCAGAAGGGGAGCGGGGATGGCCGAGCTGCATGTGATCGCCACGTTGCGTGAAAAGCGATC
>CAIXDS010000320.1 GCA_903918195.1 uncultured Acetobacteraceae bacterium
CCCGAGGCAATCGCCATCTCGAACGATTTGACAGCAATGGGGATATCGCCCGTCCCCACCGCGGCAATGCCGCGCAACTGCGCCACCAGCGCCGTTTCCTTCTCGGTCAGGGGCGCTGCAGTTCCGCGCGCTCAAGGGCGAGATCGGCTTCCTCGGTGTCCGCTTGGGAGTGCACAGACACGTATTCGCCAGCAGCCATCGACATCGCACCGGCGACCAGGCCGGCAACGCCCTCGACCATTCCATTGCTGCGGCGGCCATGCGCGGCAGCCACTCCGAGCGCCAGGCTCGCGGTCGAAAGAATGCCGTCGTTCGCGCCCAGGACCGCCGCGCGCAGCCATCCAGTCTGCGCCATGCGATGCCGTTGCACCTGGCGCGCCAGCTACCCTGCTGCTTCCTTGACATTGCACCGCGATCCGCTGTGGCCGCGCGCCTCCACGGCGCGCCCAGAGGAGCCACCGGCTGCCAACCCGCTCATGATCCATGGTCAGCGGTCCGCCGAGGCACGGTAGAAGAAGCCCTTGATGACTTCGACAAGCGCAAGATAGGCAAGCGTGGCGCCGGTGAGGAAAACAAAGAAAAGCGGCGGTGGCGGCACGAACCCGAACCATCTTCCTATCGGAAGGAGCGGAAGAGCGGTCGCGACGGCAACTGCCCCAAGCGACATGGCGACAAGGAATACGTGTGGCTTGCTCTGAAAGAACCGCCGTTGCGTACGGATGGCGAACACCACCAGAACCTGGGTGGTCATGGACTCGATAAACCAACCGGTCTGAAACTGCGCCTCGCCGGCGCCGAACAGGACCAGAAGAGCGTAAAATGTCAGAAAATCAAAGACGGAGCTAACTGGCCCGAATATCAGCATGAACCGCTCGATCAGCTTGACGTTCCACGTCACCGGGCGGCCGATTGCCTCCGGATCGACACGATCGAACGGGATCGCGATTTCCGACACGTCATAAAGCAGGTTGTTCAGTAGGATCTGGATCGGCAGCATCGGTAGGAACGGCAGGAACAGCGCTGCGCCCGCCATGCTGAACATGTTGCCGAAGTTAGAGCTTGATCCCATCAGGACGTATTTCGAGACGTTCTGCACCGCGCTACGCCCGGCCACCACCGCTTCACGCACAACCGAAAGGTCATGTTCCAGCAGGATCAGATCGGCCGCTGCCCGCGCCACATCCGCCGCACCGTCTACCGAAATCCCGACATCCGCCGCGTGCAGCGCCGGCGCGTCATTGATGCCGTCGCCCATAAAGCCGACCACATGGCCAAGCCGCTTCAGCGCCAGCAGGATGCGGTGCTTCTGCTGCGGGTTGATGCGGCAATACAGGTTCACCCGGGGCAACTGCCCGATCAGCGCCTCGTCCGAGAGCTGCGCCAACGCCTCGCCGGTGAGGACGCCCGTGACCGGCACGCCGATTTCGGTGAAAATATGGCGGGTTACCAGTTCGTTGTCGCCGGTCAGCACTTTCACCGAGACACCCAACTCCGCCAGTGCCCGGATCGTAGCCCCGGCAGTCGCTTTGGGAGGATCGAGGAACACTGCGAAGCCGGCAAACACGAGGTCACTTTCGTCGGTGATCGCGGCCGTCTCGTGGCTGGCATCCACCAATCGGGTGGCGATGCCCAGCGCCCGGAATCCCTGCGCGCCGAGCGCGTCGAGGGTGGCCTCGAAGGCACGTCGTGTCTCCGCGTCGAGCGGGTGCTCTTGCCCATCCTCCGCTTGGTGCCGCCCCGACAACCGCAGGATGTCCTCCGGTGCTCCCTTGACGACCAGACGGCGCTTGCCATCGTGCTCGACAAGAACAGAAACACGCCGCCGCTCGAAATCGAACGGCACTTCGTCGATTTTCCGCCAGCCGCTAATGTCGAACGGATGCGCCGCGACAATGGCTTCGTCGAGCGGGCTTTTCATACCGCTCTCGAACCGGCTGTTGACGCACGCATAGCAGTAGGCCGATGCGCTTTCGGCACCACGCCCGTCGATCGTGCGAACGAGCCTGATGGTGGCTTCCGTCAGTGTGCCTGTCTTGTCGGTGCACAGCACGTCCATGGCACCGAGATCATGGATGGCCGAAAGGCGCTTGACGATCACTTTTCGCTTGGCCATTTGCATCGCCGACTGGCCAAGTGTCACCGTCACGATCATCGGCAGCAGCTCGGGCGTCAGTCCCACGGCGAGGGCCAGCGCGAACATCAGCGATTCCAGCACCGGCCGATGGAACGAAATGTTCACGACCAGAACAAACAGCACCATCAGCACAGTGAAGCGCATGATCAGCATACCGAAGCGGTGAATGCCGACCGCGAAGGCAGTGGCCGGCGGCTTCTCCGCGAGGCTGGTCGCGAGATGGCCGAGCGCTGTTTTGCTGCCGGTTCGGCAGATGACGATGGTTGCGGTTCCGCTGATCACCGAGGTGCCGGCAAACACGGCGTTCGAGGCTCCGGCCGGATTCTCGGCGCCGGAGGCGGCATCGCCGGCCAGCTTCTCGGCCGGGTAGGGCTCGCCGGTGAGAAGGGCCTGATTGACGAACAGATCGCGGCTTTCGAGCAATCGCGAGTCCGCGGGAACGAGGTCGCCGGCAATCAATTCAACGATGTCGCCGGGGACAAGTTGGTCGATCGGCACTGAGAGGCTGGAACCATCGCGTCGCACGGTTGCCTGCACCGCCACCGACCGACGCAGCGCCTCAACTGCATTCTGGGCGCGAACTTCCTGAACGAAATCCAGTGTCATGCTCATCATGACGATGGACGCGATGATGACGAAGCTCGCGACATCGCCGGTTGCCGCGGAAAGCCCGCTCGCCACGAGAAGGATGATAACCAGAGGATTGCGAAAGCGTGTAATGAACTGCAGCCAAAGCGGCGCGCGCCTGACGGTTGCGGCGTCGTTTAGGCCATAGGCCCTCAACCGTGATTGTACTTCGGTGGCATTCAGGCCCGCCGCTGTCGTCTCGAGTCGCGCGAGTATCCGGTCCGCCGGCTCCTTCCATATCTCGTCGGGGCCGAGGTCGCCGCTTGCCGACCCGATAGCGCTATCGCGGTTTAACCCGCTCACGTCGCCGCGATCACGCACGGCTTTGCCAGCTATCGTTCCTTCGGGGGCCATTACGGGCGCTTCGATCAAGCGATCGGAATGATCGGTCATGCCGCGTCAGTCCCTTGTTGCTGCTGTAGCCCGCATGCGTGTAAACTGTTTGTCTGCATCACTGGCTGGATCTCCATGTCGTTCCGCCGATCCGACCGGCGGTTTCGGTTTGAGAGGCCGGCTCCCGGGGAATGACGAATCCCCGGCCCAGCGGTCACCGGCCATCTTGCCCAATCGGCTCGGGGATCACCATCACGGTCCGGTTACACAGTCACGTAACGTCGACCTTTGGCCGACGAGGTCGCGGCCGTGCAGCCGCATCGTCGGGGCGCTGCCTGATGTTTCCTGCGTCATGCATGCGGCAACGAATTCACCTGGGGGGTGACTCCGTCAACGGGTTGCCACGCTGCAATGGCGAATCGGTCACAGCGCCGGGACCACTGTGCTCGCCCGTAGGTCCATCAAGCGTCTCGAGCTCAGGCGCTTTCGCGAACTGTTCGAGCACGCCGAGGTCGGCGATCGCCTGCGAGACCACGGCGTCGAACGTCGTCGCCGCGGCCCTGACGATGCCCGCCTTCCCCCCACCTCCGGCGGTCTCAAGGCTCTGCATGATGTTGCGGCTCAATTCTGTCTGAGCGGTGTTGCGTCCTTCGGCCAGCTTCTTCGCCAACCCCGATTCCGAGAGGGCGAGGTGAAGGAACGTTCGGGTCACAAGATTGAATTCGTGATTCTCAACACGAGTCTCGACCGTTGACCCAACGGCTGCACCAAGGCCGAGATAGGATGCAACGGTTCCGACGCCCGCCGCCACCGCCAGGATTGGGTGGGCGACGGCGAGCAGGATGACGACGTTCAGGTGGATCGTCGCGATCACCAACGTCCCGATACCTGCGGCAAGAGTCGCCAAACTTGCCGCCAGATTGCCTAATTCCGCAGCTATCAGGGCGCCGGTTGCACCGCCCCCCGCGGCCATCGACACCGTACCGACCGATGCCGGGATATAGCGCGACACAGCCTTGGCGATTTCCTGCGCCCGCAGGAACGCGAGCAGATGATCGCGGAAAATTCTCAGCAGGTCAGTGTCGAGCGTCCTCCACTCTGCCTCCACCAGTCCGACGGCGTCCGGTTCGAATTCGACGCATATCCTCGCGACCTTCTCCTCGGCGCCCTTGAGTGAGCCGCCATCGTGGTACCAGGCCATGAACACCGCATCGATGCGCGGCATGATCGCGTTGACGATCGCCAGCGCCAGCCGGTCGGCGAACCTGTCCAGCCGCGCCGAGACCGCATCGGCGAGGTCATCCCGCGCCTGCGGACGGGCCGCTGCGATCGCCGCGCGCCGCACCTCGTGGCGTGACTTCAACGCCGTGTAGAGAGCCAGACCGGACCCGATCGTCGTATCGGGGTCGTCGGAGCGCAGGATGCCAGACTGCGGATCAACTCCGAACACGTCGGCCGCAATCCCGCGCATGAACGGCCACTCTGAACTTCCGCCGGTCAGGACGACCTTGCAATACCGCGTCCGGTTCGGCACATCCTCTCCATCACGCTGCATCGTTCGGCGGATCCATGCAAGCAGGTCAACAGGGCGATCCGTTGCCAATGGCGCGGGGAGGCCGAACGCCTGGAAGTAGCGGACGGCGAGGCAGCTGGGACGGTAGGCCCGCGCGCGGGCGATGAACTCCGCAACTGACGCGTTCCGCAGTGCCTTCCGTGTATCGCCGACGTCGATCCGGTACTTGAAATCGGTCATGCCGTTGCCGACGACGCTCCAACGGCGGGAGAAACTTTCCTTCAGTTCACGGCACTCGTTTTGCCACACGGCCATTGCCTCGTGTTCGTCCACCTCGAATGGCGCGTTCTGATCCAGGACCCATTGGTAGAACAGATCGTCAAACAGCCGCCCCCCGAGTGCCGGGTCGCCCCAGGGCGCGCGCAGGCCGTGCTCGGCATCCACCAGGGCCAGGTCGAGAGTGCCGCCGCCGAAATCAATGATAACAACACCGTCGCGTGCTTCCGCCGGGCTGATGCTGCCATTGTTGAGGTGGTAAGCAAGCGCGCCAAGCGGTTCATCGACACACACGGCCGTTGTGAACCCAGCGGAGTGGGCAATTTCAGCGGTCCGGTCCCGGTGTTCCTGACCAACTTCCGCGGGAACGCCCACCACCACCAACCCGCCGTTCAGGGAAGCCGGCTGGGTGTCGAGAATGCCCTCGCAGATCTTGTGAAGGAATGCGACGGCATCTGCCCGCGAACGCGGGGAGCGGGCAATGTCCGGCTTGAAGCCGAAGGCGATGCGGCGTCCGGCGCGTTCATCGGTGTCGTACTGGCTCCAGGTCTCGACGGCGACGGTCCCGAATGCCTCGACGTGCTCCTCATCGGTTGGTGAACTTCCCCACAGAACGCAGGTTGCGATAGAGGGCCTGCCGCCGAACCTGATCGGAACCGCAGTGAGTGGGCCCTCGCCCGTGTCAACGCAGGTGGCGACATGGGTGTTGCTGGTGCCAAAATCGATGCCGACGTATGTGCGCATGTCTGGCTCCGTCATGGGGTGCCGGGCGGAGACGGCCCAGCCGTGTCAGGCGCGGCGGATCTCGCCTTTATGGATGACCTGCCCGCGTCGGGTGACGGCACTGCGCTGCGTGCGGACCAATTGGCCGGCTGCAACCAAGCCGAATGAGTCATACGCTTCCGTCATTTCCACGGCATAGGGGGTGCCCCGCGCGATCGACGGCCACTCGTATCCATCCTCCTGAAAGCGTTGGAACACTTCCTCGCAGCTGTCCCGAAGCTCCTGGCCGGATGCTGTCCGTGCCAGGTCCGCGTGAAGCCGCGACAGAGCAGCCCAGATGGCGCCGGTCAGCAGGGCGGACTCGCTGTGCAGCACTTCAGCATCGGGCGGGAGCCGGTCAGGGTGCGCCCAGCAGACAGCCAGGGCAAGGTCGGCAACCTGAACGAGTTCGGCGCGTTGTCGAAGCGGATCATTGGCTGAAGGCCCGGAGCGAAACGCCACAAGTCGGGATTGCAAGACGGTCAGCAGCAACGGAGCGATCGTCAGCCACATGACGGAGCGGAACAAACCGATCGACTGTCCCCGGATCGCCCGCCACATGCCACCCACGACCATTCCGCCGCCAGACAGCGAGGCGGCGGAGCGCAAGGCTGCAACCAGAGCCGGGCGATCCAGGAGGGCTGCAAGCCCTCTGACCGCCAGGAAGGCACCGAGCGTCCCGCCGACGAACAGCCCGATCGCTCTATTGTCAAACCAGATCCAGGTCAGTGGGGAGACAATCAAAGCGCCGACGCCAGCGCCGACAGCGGCGGGAACGGCCCATGCCGCCCCCCGGATCTCCCCCCCCGGTTCGTCCTCCGGCAGGGGTTCGACCAACTGGTAGACCGCGGCCTGGACCTCGGCCTCGACGCGCGGCATGTCGGCACCCTGGTTGGGCCAGCATCCATGTCTGGCCAGCCAGGTGAGGCAGGCCGAGGCGATGCGGTCATGCGGCCGGCTGCCCGGACCGGTTGTTCCCGGACGAACCTCTGCGGCACGTTCGATGCCGCCTCCATCCCGCGGCCGGGGCGATGCTGCCCGTCCGGCCGTGCCGATCAAGCGCGCGTGGGCGCGCCATGCGGGAAGAGCGTCTTCGAAGCGGTGGAACTGTGCCATTCATCAACCCTGTCGGGTTATCGGCACGCCGATATGCCGATCCTGTGCGTGCGGGGAGGCTGAGATCCCGGCGCCTCTCGTGCATCGTCCCCAGACCATGCGGACCACGCTCCATCATGCCGGCCTTGCGGTGGAACGTGCGTTCGCAAGTCGCTGGTCCCGTCACCAGCGGGAGCGCGGTCCATCCCGGCATCGAGCAGGTGCCCCACCGGGGCGTTCTTCAGCTCATTCAGAAGGCCGTTCGGGAGGAGCACGGTCTGCGGGTCGGCGCCGGCGAGCAGCTGGTCCAGCACCGCTGCGAGAATACCGGGCGCATTGGGTCTGCTCATACAGTCTCCATCTGGCGTGTCATGCGAGCGGGCAGACGAAATTCGCGACAGCCCCATGGGTGCCACCAGGTGCTTGTCTGTACGTTCGACGCATTGCGCCCAGACCGTCTCAATCCCGATGGGGTGGACTCGGATGGATCGCGAAGATGTGTTGGTCCCCGGCGGCATGGTGGGATATCTCCCGACTCTGGTGAAGGCGGTGACCGATCCAGGCTCGGCGGTAGTTCCTTTCGCCCGGTAACGCGGCGGGGGTGGCATTGGCGGTCCGGCAGGACTCTCGGCCATTCGAAATATATGCGACACCCTCTCGCCAGAAGCAGAATCGGAAACTACCCAGGCCGAAGCCGCGTCGCAGCCGACCGGCGCCGGCCGGGCAGGAACACATCGGTCGCGAACGACAACCCTCGGACGATCGCACCGGGACCATCGTCCGGTCGTGGCAAGTGTGCTACCATTGTCCGTCGTTTCCTGTCGGGTATTCACCTTGCAAGGTCCACCGCACGATGCCGGACGAACATTCCCAACCGGCTCCAGCGGCCGGGCTCCGCCCGGGCCGGGGCCAGCTGCCGCCGCACGCTTTTCCACCCGCCGTTGGCGAGATCACGGTGGTGGGAATTGGCGCCTCCGCCGGTGGCCTGGAAGCGTGCAAACGGTTGCTGGCGGCGCTGCCGGCCGGCAATGGTATGGGTTTTGTTATCGTCCAGCATCTCGATCCGACCCACGAAAGCATGATGGTGGATTTGCTGGCCGCCGGCACGCCCATGGTGGTGCAGCAGGCCACCGACGGAATGCTGATCGAGCCCGATCACGTCTATGTTATCCCGCCCGGAGCCTATCTCTCCGTCGGCCAAGGCGCTCTGCACCTCTCTGAGCCCCTGGCGCGTCATGGTGCCCGTCTGCCATTCGATTTCCTGCTGCACTCGCTGGCGGAGGAGTACGGCGCCCGAGCCGTCTGCCTGATTCTGTCGGGAACCGGGGCTGACGGCAGCATCGGGTTGAAATCGGTCAAGGAACACTGCGGGCTGGTCATCGCGCAGGACCCTGAGGAGGCCGGCTTCGACGGCATGCCGCGCAGCGCGATCAGCACCGGCGGCGTGGACCTCGTGCTGCCGGTGGCAAAAATCCCTGAGGCGCTCGCACAGTACGACCGGCGGATCGCGCGCGCTCAGGCAGCTTCCAGCCTCACCTCGGAGGCAGGGACTGCGGACTCTGTGCCGAAGATCATCGATCTTCTGCGCACGAAAACCGCCTATGATTTTTCGCTCTATAAGCGGGGCACGCTGGAGCGTCGGATCCAGCGGCGGATGGCGATGACCGCGGTCGAGATCGACGACATGGACCGGTATCTCGGCGTCCTGGGCCGCGACCAGGGCGAGCTCGACATGCTGGCCAAGGAGTTGTTGATCCATGTCACCAGCTTCTTCCGTGATCCGAAGGTGTTCGATTTTCTGGCGGCGAAGATATTGCCCGATCTGGTCCGCACCCACCCGCCCGATCAGCCGCTGCGCATCTGGATCGTCGGGTGCAGCACGGGCGAGGAGACCTATTCGCTTGCCATGCTTTTCCGTGAGGAAATCGCGGTGGCCAATCGCAACATCAAGCTGCAGGTGTTCGCTTCCGACATCGACCCGGACGCCATCGCCAGTGCCCGCGAGGGCCTGTATCCGGCATCGATCGAAGCGGAGGTGTCGCCGACGCGGCTCGCCCGCTTCTTCGCGAAAGAGGCGCAAGGCTACCGGATCCTGCCCGAACTGCGGGCAATGGTTGTCTTCACGGTGCAGGACGTGCTGGCCGACCCACCGTTCTCGCGCATCGATTTCATTTCCTGCCGCAATCTTCTGATCTATCTGCGCCCCGAGGCGCAGGCTCGTGTGGTCTCGCTGTTCCATTTCGCGTTGCGGGAGGGCGGCATTCTGCTGCTCGGCAACGCCGAGGAAGTCGGCGATGCCGGTGGGCGTTTCGAGGTGATCTCCAAGCCGGAGCGCCTTTATCGGCATGTCGGCCGCAGCCGGCCAGGGGAATTCGGTTTCCTGCTGAGCACCGGCGACGGCGTGCGCTTGCGCGCGCGACCCGGCCAAGCCCCGACGCCCTCGCGCCAGGCGGCGCTGGCCGAGCTCTGTCGGCGGCTGGTGATGGAGCACTATGCGCCCGCCGCGGTGCTGATCAACCGCCAGCACGAGTGCCTCTACTCGCTGGGGCCGACCGAGCACTACCTGCGCATGGCGCAGGGCAATCCGACCCACGATCTGCTCGCCATGGCGCGGCAGGGCTTGCGGATCAAACTCGCGGCGGCGATCCAGCAGGCGACCGAGAAGAATGCCCGCATCGTCACAGCCGGCGGCCGGCTGAGCCAGAATGGCGACACGATTTCGTTCAGCATCGACGTTCAGCCGTTCGTGAGTGAGGGCGAGCAACTGATGCTGGTCTGCTTCGCCGATGTGCCGAAGCACGAGCACATCAGCCAGCCTCCCGTCGCGCCGAAGGAGGTGACAAGGGTCGCCGAACTCGAGCAAGAGCTTGAAGCCACCCGAACGGAGCTGCACGGCGCCATCCGCAACCTTGAAGTGTCGATCGAGGAGCAGAAGGCGGTCAACGAAGAAGCCTTGTCGGTCAACGAGGAATACCAATCGACTAACGAGGAACTGCTCACGTCGAAGGAGGAGCTGCAGTCACTCAATGAGGAGTTGGCCGCCCTCAATGCCCAGCTGCAGGAGACCCTGGAGCGGCAGCGCACCACCGCCAACGACCTGCAGAATGTGCTGTACAGCACCAACGTGGCCACGCTGTTTCTCGATGCCAAATTCAATATCCGCTTCTTCACGCCGGCGACGCGGTTGCTGTTCAGCGTCATTCCGACCGATGTCGGCCGGCCGCTCGCCGACCTCACCTTCCTGGCCGCCGATAGCACTTTGCTGGAAGATGCGCGGACGGTGCTGCAAACCCTCGCGCCGCACGAGCGGGAGGTCCAGGTCCGCAAAGGCGCGCGGGGTGCCGCGTGGTATATCCGCCGCATTTTGCCCTACCGCACCCAGGACAACGGGGTTGAAGGCGTCGTCATCACCTTTGCCGACATCACCGAACGCCGGCAAGCCGCTGTGGCGCTGGAGGCGGCCAGGCGGCGGGCCGAACAGGCGAGCATGGCGAAAACGCGGTTTCTCGCCGCCGCCA
>CAIXDS010000321.1 GCA_903918195.1 uncultured Acetobacteraceae bacterium
GTTCTACGCCGGCATGGTGCGTAAGAAGAACGTGCTGGCGACGATGATGCAGTCGTTCATCATCACCTGCCTGGTCACGGTGCTTTGGTTCGTGGTCGGCTACAGCATCGCTTTCACCCCCGGCAACGCCTATTTCGGCGATTTGTCGCGCCTGCTGCTGAACGGCATCGCCGACAAGTGGGACCAGCCCTTCATCCTCGCCGCCGGCACCGACGGCGCGGTCACGAACACGATTCCCGAGACCGTGTTCATGATGTTCCAGATGACCTTCGCCATCATCACCCCGGCCCTGATCGCCGGCGCGTTTGCCGACCGGATGAAGTTCTCCGCCCTGTGCGTCTTCATGACGCTGTGGTCGCTGCTGGTTTATGCGCCGATCGCCCATTGGGTGTGGTCGCCGACCGGCTGGCTGAACGGGATTGGCGTGGCGGACTTCGCCGGCGGCACGGTGGTGCACATCAACGCCGGCGTGGCCGGGCTGGTGTGCGCGCTGGTGCTGGGCAAGCGGCTGGGCTTCGGCACCGACAATATGTCCCCGTACAATGTTGCCTATGCCGTGATCGGCGCCTCGATGCTGTGGGTGGGTTGGTTCGGCTTCAATGCCGGGTCGGCGACCGCGGCCGGCGGGCGGGCCGGCATGGCGATGGCGGTGACGCAGATCGCCACTGCCGCGGCGGCGATGGCCTGGATGTTCGGCGAATGGATCGACAAGGGCAAGCCGTCGGTGCTGGGCGCGGTGTCCGGGGCGGTCGCGGGGCTGGTGGCGATCACCCCGGCTTCCGGCTTCGTGCTGCCCGGCGCGTCGCTGATCATCGGCGTCGCGGCCGGCCTCGGCTGCTACTGGGCCTCGACCTGGATCAAGGCGCTGCTGGGCTATGACGACAGCCTGGACGCCTTCGGCGTGCACGGCATTGGCGGCATTATCGGCGCGCTGCTGACCGGCGTGTACGCCTTCGGGCCGCTGACCGCGGACAAGGACCATCCGAACGGCGTCTATATCGGCGGCTGGGAGCAGCTGGGCCACCAGGCGATCGGGGTCAGCGCCACCATCGTCTATACGGCGGTGGCGACCCTGCTGATCCTGGTTGTGGTCGGCATGACCATCGGCCTGCGGGTGAAGCCGGACGAGGAGCGCGAGGGCCTCGACGTGGTGTTGCACGGCGAAAGCCTGGGCTAGCGTTTGCCTTCGCGGCCATGAACAGCCCTCTCCCGCGCCGCGGGGGAGGGCTGTCTTTTTGCACCGCATGCTTCTGCCGCCGGGCGGTTATCGGGTATGCTGGCCGCGACGCGGCTGAATCGGCCGCGATGCGGGGGTTGACGCATGGCCGTTGCCGTTCAGGCCCGCCGGCAGGCAGGGCAAGCCGCCTCTGACGTGCTGCAGTCGCTGCTCCGCCGGCGTCTGGCGGAACTTGGCGCGGTGTTCCTGGCCCTTGCCGGATTGGCGGTGCTGGTGGCGCTGGTCTGCTACGACGCCCGCGACCCCTCCCTCGATACCGCCACCGCCCGGGCAGCCCACAATCTGGCCGGCGGACCCGGCGCGCTGTTTGCCGACCTGTTTCTGCAGTGCTTCGGCATCGCCGGCATCCTGCCCGGCGTGACGCTGCTGGCCTGGGCCTGGCGGCTCGGCTCGCACCGCAGCCTGGTGAACGTGCCGCTGCGCTTCGCGGCCCTGGTGGCCGCGATGCCGGTGACGGCGGCGGTGCTGGCGGCCGTGCCCGGGCCGCACGGCGGCGGCATTCCCTGGCCGAGCGCGGCCGGGCTGGGTGGCGCCACCGGCATTGTGCTGAAAAACGAGGCGCTCGCCGCCGGTGCCGCGCTGATCGGTCCGGTGGGCCCGGCGCTGGTCTGGATGCTGGCGGCGGCGCTGGCGGTGATGCTGGTGGTGCTGGCGCTCGGCCTGACCGCCGGGGAATGGCGTGCGGCCGGCGAGGCGATGCAGAACGCGGCCAGCACCGCACGGGACGTGGCCGCGATGTTCGGCCGCGTCGCCGGCCAGGTCGGCGCTGCCGCGCAGGCGCTGATCGAACGCATCAATGGCAGCCGCACGGCGGCCGAGGACCCGGAGGTGGAGCCGGCACCGGCCCCGGCGCCGGGGGGGACACCGCGCCGCGAACCACCACCGGTGACCGTGCCGCCCGTGTCGGTGGCGACCGTCCGGCCTGAGCCGGTCACGGTCAAGCCAACCACCAAGTTCATTTCCGGGAAGAAGCCTACCGCACCGCCGCGCCAGGATTTGCTGCCGTTCGAGGGCGGCTGGCATTTTCCGCCGCTCAGCCTGCTGAAACCCGCGCCCGCCCGGGCCACGATCGGCGCGCCCAGCGAGGAGGCGCTGCAGAGCACCGCACGGATGCTGGAGACGGTGCTGTCCGATTACGGCGTGCAGGGCCATATCGTCGAAATCCGCCCCGGCCCGGTGGTGACGCTGTACGAGCTGGAGCCGGCGGCGGGCATCCGCAGCGCCCGCGTGATCGGGCTGGCCGATGACGTGGCGCGCACCCTGTCGGTCACCGCCGTGCGCATCGCCACCGTGCCCGGCCGCAACGTCATCGGCATCGAGGTGCCGAACAGCAAGCGCGAGACGGTGTATCTGAGCGAGTTGCTGACCAGCGAGGCCTGGGACCGGCAACAATCGCGGCTGGCGCTGGCGCTGGGCAAGGATATCAGCGGCAGCCCGATCATCGCCGACCTTGCCCGCATGCCGCATCTGTTGGTGGCCGGCACCACCGGTTCGGGCAAATCGGTCGGCATCAACGCCATGATCCTGTCGCTGCTGTACCGGATGTCGCCGGAACATTGCCGGCTGATCCTGATCGACCCGAAGATGCTCGAGCTGTCGGTGTACGACGGCATCCCGCATCTGATGGCGCCGGTGGTGACCGAGCCGGCCAAGGCGGTGGTGGCGCTGAAATGGACGGTGCGCGAAATGGAGCGGCGCTACCGTTCCATGAGCCAGCTCGGCGTGCGCAACATCGGCGGCTACAACGACCGGGTGGGCGAGGCGCAGGCGCGCGGCGAGGTGGTGACGCGGCGGGTGCAGACCGGCTTCGACCCGGAGACCGGCAAGCCGATCTTCGAGGAACAGCCGCTGGCCCTGGAGAAGCTGCCGTTCATCGTGGTGATCATCGACGAAATGGCCGACCTGATGATGGTGGCCGGCAAGGAGATCGAGGCGGCGGTGCAGCGGCTGGCGCAGATGGCGCGCGCCGCCGGCATCCACGTGGTGATGGCGACGCAACGCCCGTCGGTGGACGTGATCACCGGCACCATCAAGGCCAATTTTCCCACCCGCATCAGCTTTCAGGTGATCAGCAAGTTCGACAGCCGGACCATCCTGGGCGAGCAGGGCGCCGAACAGCTGCTGGGCCAGGGTGACATGCTGTACCAGGCCGGCGGCGGGCGGATCACCCGCGTGCACGGCCCCTTCGTGACCGACCAGGAAGTGGAGGAGATCGTGGCGTTCCTGCGCGCGCAGGGCGAGCCACACTATGTCGAGGAAGTCACCGAGGCGGCGGACGCGGATGGTGGCGGCGGGTTGTCGATGTCCGGCATCGCCGGGGCGGGCGACGGCGAGAAGGGGCTGTTTGATCAGGCGGTGGCGATTGTTGCGCGCGAGGGCAAGGCGAGCACCAGCTTCATCCAGCGCCACCTGCAGATCGGCTACAACCGCGCCGCCAAGCTGATCGAGCAGATGGAGAAGGAAGGCATCGTCGGCCCGGCCAACCACGTGGGCAAGCGCGAGGTGCTGACCCGGCGGACCAACAACGACGACGAGGATTAGGCGGCGGCGGGCGGATGCCGGCGGGTTTGCAACCGGACGCGTGAGGGCTGACACAGAAATCGTTCGCGCCCGAACGGCAGCAACCCCTTGCCACCAGACCCGTGCGGTGGTGAGAAAGCGCCACACCAACCCGGATCAATTCCCATGAGCGACATCTCCACACTTGGCTTTCCCGAAGCCGCACGCCGTCTCGGCGTTCCTATCAGGGTCCTCCGCCGTGCCATTCGCAGCGGAAAAATCCCGGCCCCGCCACATCTGGCCGCCACAGCGAGCCTTCCGGCCGAGTGGTTCAGCAGCGCTGAGGCGGCCGTCAAGGCGTCGCCCAAGGTTCTTAGCCGGAGTTGTCCGCAAAAAGTCCCCGCATTCGCGCGGTACAAGGGCACCTCGGCCTGGCGGAAATATGCCAATCGCGTGCGCGAATATGCCCGTTTTTGTGCCAAGGCGAATCAGATTGACCAAGCTCCGGAAACAGCAGGCGCCTGATCACTGCGTCGCAAGCGCTCCTTCGGCTTAGGAGAAACTCGGCGATAGGCTTGATCTAGAGCACGCTGACCGTGTTACGGTCAGCGTGCTATTCAAAGAAATCCTCATCTATTTTTTTGATGTGAAGGGTCTCTTCAATCCTACAACCTACATTGTAGCGAATCATAAGTATTGCTAACTGCTCGCCATCAATCAGAACAATTCTTTTGCTAAGAAATTCCGCTGTCTCCCTCGCAGAGGGAGAAAACGTCGAAGTAGTTACGAATAATCCCTTTGCGGCTTTATGGCGGTCCAGACTTCCAAAAAAATCCCGGATCGCAGGAGAACCAATATTGTTTCCATTCTTATAGCGTTTGGCTTGGACATACACCCTATCCAAACCAAGAGCGTCTTGGTCAATTACTCCGTCAACGCCGTCATCACCGCTCCGGCCAAGGGCTCGCCCAGCATTGGCCGCGGAGCCGCCATAGCCCATGCTGAGGAGAAGATTAACTATAAGACGTTCAAAAAAATCAGGCGGTGAAGCACAGATGCGGTCGAGGAGGTCTTGCGCAAGCGATGCCTCAATCTGCTTATGTGCAACCCGCATGATCTCATCAGGTGTCTCTGCGTGACTTGCAATTTCCGTTTCAATTGACGCGCTGCCATGCGCTACGCTTTGGGATGATGATTCTTTGAACTGTTTAAACTCCTCAAACTGACCAAGGAAGTCATTATCTATTTTTAAGGGATTCGTTTTAAGCACTTGCTGTCCGCGCGGCGTGATCCTGAAATGCCCTCGCCGCGTTGCCTCTATTAATCCTGCCTTTCCGAGGTAAAACTTAGCCCAATGAACTCTGTTCTCAAATACTCCCTGCCTTCCTGACGGGAGGAGCTTCGCACGGTCCTCCGGTGTTAATCCAAGCTGCCCCGCAATTTTTGTTATTACCTCACCAATCCGAACTTCCCCTTTCGAGGATGCCGCCAGAACGGGAAGCATCAGAGATTGATAGTCTGGAACTGACATCCGTCGAGCCTAACCGTTGTCAATGCGTTGTGGAAGTCACCTGTTGCGACGTGGTGCACCCGAACCGGGTATCCAACCACGCGGCTGGCTTTCAGAACACCGCCCCGCCATTCCCTCCCAGCCACGCCAGCAGCGGCACCAGCCCCAGCACCGCCAGCACCGCCAGCGTCACCGTCGCCGCGCGGCGGTCGAGCCGGGCCAGCACATCGTGGACGGCGAACAGGAACACCGGGTTGCACGCCACGTAGCGGGGCAGTGAGTCCAGCCCGGTGGCGGCCGGCAGCAGCAGGGAACCGGCCAGCAGCCATGCCTCGGCCCAGCGTTGCCGCAGCGCCAGCCATAGCGCCGCCGCCAGCCCGAGCAACCCGCTGGCGGCGAAGAAGGAGCGGCTTGGGTGCGCCATCGTCAGACCGCCCAGTTGCGCCCAGTCCCAGGCGGCCAGACCCTCCCACAGATACGCCGGCGGGCCGCGCCAGGCGCGGTCCCAAAATGCCTGCACATGGTTGAATGCCAGCGGATCGCCGACGGCGATCCATTGTGCTGCCATGTAGGCGGCCAGCCCGAGCGGGGCGATCGCCGCCGGCAGCAGGGCGCGGATGCCCTCGCGTCGCAACGCCCGCACGCCGTGCCACGCGAATAGCGGGGCCAGCAGGATGCCGGTGGGTCGGGTGGCGCTCGCCAGCGCTGCCGCGACGGCGCCGGCGACCGGGCGGGCCTGCGTCAGACCCAGCAGCGCCAGTGTGGTCAGCAACGCGAACAGCGCTTCGGTGTAGAGCGCGGTGAAGAAAAGACCGAAGGGCATCACCGCCGCCAGCACAATGAACCGTGCCGGGTGTGCCTGCCCGGTGCGAGTCTGCCGCAGATACGCCGCCCCGGCCGCCATGAACCCGGCCAGGCACAGGCTGGACAGCAGAATCCCGGCCAGCCGCGGCGCCAGCCCGGTCAGCGCCACGGCGCCGCGCAGCAGCAACGGATAGAGCGGAAAGAACGCCCAGTGCGGCAGGCTGCCGTGCGGTGGCCATTCCGCATCGGCGCCGTAGCCCGCCAAGGCGATGCGTTCGTACCAGCCGCAGTCGAACTGGCACATCGCCTCGGCGAGCCCCCCGTACGGCGCGGCCAGGGCGGCATAGACCGCCAGGCGCAGCAGCACCGCGCCGGCGATCAACCCCGCCAGGGCCGCGCGCAAGGGGGATCAGACCCGCAGGAAGCCGACCAGTTGCTCCGCCTGCCGCACGATCGGTTCGGCGATGGTCTCGGCGCGGGCGGCGCCGTCGCGCAGGATGGCGTCGATCGTCGCGGTGTCGTCCAGCAGGCGGCGCATTTCGGTGGCGATGGGGGTCAGTTTGTCCACCAGCAGGTCGGCCAGCGCCTTCTTGTAGTCGCCGAAGCCGCGCCCGCCATAGTCGCGCAGCACGGTGGCGTGGTCGGTGTCGGTCAGGGCGGCGTAGATGCCCACCAGGTTGCGCGCCTCCGGCCGCCCTTCCAGCCCGGCGGGGTCGGAGGGCAGCGGCTCGGGGTCGGTTTTCGCCCGGCGGATTTTCTGCGCGATGGTGTCGGCATCGTCGGTGAGGTTGATGCGCGACTGGTCGGACGGGTCGGATTTGGACATCTTTTTCGTGCCGTCGCGCAGGCTCATCACCCGCGCCGCCGGGCCGAGGATCAGCGGCTCGATGACCGGGAAGAAGCTGTCGCCGCCGCAGAAATCGAAATTGAATTTTTGCGCGACGTCATTGGCCAGTTCCAGGTGCTGGCGCTGGTCGTCGCCCACCGGCACGCGGGTGGCGTGGTAGGCGAGGATGTCGGCGGCCATCAGCGCGGGGTAGGTGTACAGGGCGGCGGAGACGTTCTCGCGATCCTTGCCGGCCTTGTCCTTGAACTGGGTCATGCGGTTGAGCCAGCCGATGCGCACCACGCACTCGAAAATCCAGGACAGCCGCAGATGCGCATGCACGGCCGACTGGTGGAACAGGATGGAGCCAACCGGGTCGATGCCGGAGGCGATCAGGGCGGCGGCCATTTCGCGGGTCGCCTGGGCCAGGGTTTTCGGGTCGTGCGTCACGGTGATGGCGTGCAGGTCAACCACGCAATAGATGCAGTCGTGGTCGTCCTGCAGCTTCACCCAGTTGCGCACGGCGCCGAGATAGTTGCCGAGCGTGGGGATGCCGGTGGGCTGGATGCCCGAGAAGATGCGCTGCATGGGGGTGGGCTCCTGGGGTGGGGCCGCTCCACGCTCGTCGGGTTTGGCCTGTACAGACGAAAGCCGCCTCGGTGGGGCGGCTTGGGTGTCGTCGGGAGGCGAGAACCTAGGCCGCTGGGATGTGTTGCCAGCGACGCCAGAGACCGTCAGGTCGGTGGGGGGTTTGGACCATATGGAACAGAGTAGCGGGGGCGGGGAGACCATGCAAGAGTAAGCAAGGCCAGGGCTCTGCCCTGGACCCGCCAAGGGCCGAGAGGCCCTTGGAACCCATTCCTAAAGTGATGGGGTCCA
>CAIXDS010000322.1 GCA_903918195.1 uncultured Acetobacteraceae bacterium
CCGCCCTTCGTCACATATTTCCGGGGGGCTAGAGGTTGGCGTCGAAACGTAAGTCCTTGATGGACGAGACCGAGTCTCTTATCATGAAATTGGTCAAAGACGCCAAAGTCCCCGGCACCGATATCCCGGATCGCGTCAAGGCGGCGGATGCGGCACTGCGGTTTCTGGTGATACAGAACAAATTGGACCCCGAGAGCGAGGAGAGCGAGTTTGAGCGCGACCTTAGAGCAGCCGAACAGGCGTGAACGCATCGTCCGTCTCCCCGATCCGACTCCGGCTGCGGCGGTGACTGTCGCCCCCGCCATCCAAGCCCCGCTCGATCTCGCGGCGGTTCTCGAACGGATCGCGGACCAGGCATCCCGGCAGGCCGCCGTTGCAGCGGCAGCCGCCGTGCGGGGGTCCGCCATTGGTGTGTTCCAGGCTGTGGCCACAATGCTCGCGCTGCGGGTGCTGCTGTTGCTCGGCCTGGTCGGCGGGTTCGCGCTGTCCTGGCGGGCACTCGACCTCGCCACGAACACAGCTATCGGGGTTGTGATCGCCTATGCGGTGCTGATCATGATCCCCCTGGTGGTGCTGGAACGGTCTCCCAAGGGAGGCCGCCATGCCCGCGTGGACGAAGGCTGACGCCAAGCGCCACACCAAACAGGCTGCGAAAGCCCCTAACAAGGCCCGCGCCTTCCAGCACGCCGCCGATAGCGCGGCGAAAAGAGGCTTGAGCGAGGGCGCTCAGGTGCGTATCGGCAACGCCGCAGCGAAGAAAGCGAGACCTAAAGCGTGAAAGTCACCAAACCGAAGACCAACACCAGCAAACCGACGAAGGCCGCTATGACGGCCGTCCCCGGGAAGCCGAAGATGATGCAGACGAAAGAGTCCGTCACCAAGAAGGGGAAAAAATGATGTCCGACTATTCATTGCAGGAACAGGTCGCCAGTTTGGCGGGCGGTTCCAATCACGGTGATCGCCTCGCGGTCATTGAGGCCGAAATCGCTTCGCTCAAAACGAAGCTCGGGGTCGCTGCGACCACCCTGGAAGCCGCAGTGGCCCCTGCCCCGACCCCCGCGCCCACGCCGGCGCCCGTCTGATGAGCGGTGGAAGCAACGTCCCTCCTGCACTGACGGTCCAGGCAAACGGAGTCGCCGTCCTCACGGACCAGTACATGAACGGTCTGGTCCAGGGCGGGGCGTTGCTTCCCCAAATCCGCAGCTTCACCGGCCTGTCCGGGATGAACGTCTGGATGCTCGGTTTTGCCGTCCCCAACGATGGCGGCCAGGGCATGTTCTACTGGAACGCCAGCGCCATCCAGGCCGATGATGGCGGCGTGACCACCATTCAGCCGAACGGGGCGCTATACGGGCGCTGGATCAGGCAAGACGCGACCGCGGGGGCCGCGGCCCTGGTGACGAATATCGCCTCGCTGCGGGCCGCCACGAGCCGCACGTTTTCGGCCGCCGTCGCCTACGTCGAAGGATATTATACCGGGGCGGACGGCGGCGAGGGCATGTTTTGGTATGCTTCGACCGATACGTCCAGCGCGGACAATGGCGGCACGATCATCGTGGACGCCTCCAATCGACGGTGGCACCGCGAGACCGGGGGAGACCCCTATTCAGTCAAATGGTTTGGTGCAACCGGCAACGGGGCCACCGACGATACTTCGGCAATCCAATCGACGGTTACTTCCCTCCCTGCCGCGGGCGGAGAAGTATTTTTCCCGGCGGGGACGTACAAAACCTCGTCGGCGGTAGCCGTTGTTAACTCCAACATAAGCCTCGCGGGCGTTAATAATGTAGCCTCTGTGATCGCCCCGAGTTCTGCTACAGCAAACGTGTTTAACTTTTCCGGTCAGTTTTACGAAGTTAGTGACTTGGGGGTAATCCCGTCAGTTACTTCCACAGGTGGCGTGTTTTTTAATTTTGCCGACGGAAACGTCTGGTTACACCGCGTATTTACTAACGGCGGTTGGTCCGTCCTTCGGTTCAACGGAGGTGCTCAAACATTTGTTTCCGATTGTTTGTTTGATAATTTCCATCAAGATGGAATTGCCTATACATCCGGATATGGGGGTCTTGCTACCCTAAATAATATTGAAATGAACTGCTCGGGCGGAACCAATTCCGGCTCGGCTATTATTTGCCTGTCGGGGGACACTTTTAC
>CAIXDS010000323.1 GCA_903918195.1 uncultured Acetobacteraceae bacterium
GCCGGCTGAAACACCCGTTCGCAGGAGGCGTAAAAATTGTTGCAGTCAACGAGGGCGATCGGCGCGGCCATGCGCCGTCACAGCATGCGGATGGATTTCGTGACCACGCCCCACACCTCGAAGGCGCGCCCCTCGCCGACCACGATATCGGCATAGGCGGGATTCTCGGCGCGCAGGAGGACGCCGTTCGGCCGCCGGTGATAGCGTTTGACGGTGAACTCGCCGTCCAGCAGCGGGTGCCGTCCGGGATTTGGTTGGAAATGTGGGTGGCGTAGTCTCCGGTTGAAATGAGCAACCGAACACCCGGTGTTGACGCACCGGGAGGAGACCACGCCATGAAGACGAATAGCACGACGCCAGCGGCTGCGGGTGACGTATTTGCGGGTGATGCCTGGTTTGACCCGATCGAGGCGGGGATTCGCGGCCGCATCCGGGGTTTCATCGAGACGATGCTGGAGGAGGAGCTGGCGGCGGCGCTCGGCCGAGGCCGCTATGAACGCGGCGACACCAAAGGGCACCGGCACGGCAAGCGCGAGCGGCAGTTGCTTGGCTCGTTTGGCCCGATCACCGTCGAGGTGCCGCGGGCGCGGCTGACCGAGGCAGACGGTTCGACGCGTGAATGGCGCAGCCAGGTTCTGCCGCGGTATGGGCGGATGACCCGGCAGGTGGAGGCGCTGATCGCCTCGGCATACCTGTCCGGGACGAACACGCGGCGGGTGAAGCGGGCGCTGGGGGCGCTGTTCAAGGGGGCGGTTGGCAAGGACGTGGTCAGCCGCACCTGGCGGCGGGTGAAGACGGACTGGGAGGCCTGGGGTCGTCGCTCGCTGGCCGACGAGGATATCGTCCGGCTGGTGCTGGACGGCACCGTGGTTCGGGTGCGGCTGGACCGCAAGGCGACCAGCATCTCACTGCTGGTGGTTCTGGGAGTTCGCAGTGACGGACAGAAGGTTTTGCTGTCGGTGCGCAACATGGGCGGCGAGAGCGAGGCAGCCTGGCGCGGCGTACTTGACGACCTGGTCGGGCGTGGGCTGAAGACGCCGCAGTTTCTGATCATCGACGGAGCGGGTGGTCTGGAGCGCGCACTGGCCGCGCTGTGGCCCGCGGTGCCGACGCAGCGCTGCACCGTTCACAAGCATCGCAACCTGCTTGGGCACGCTCCGGACGCCATGCACGAGGAGCTCAGCGCGGACTACAACGACATGATCTATGCAGACAATGTCAGCGAGATTGAGAAACGACGCCGTGCGTTCCTGCGCAAGTGGCGGCTGAAGTGCCCCGCTGTTGCCGGCAGCCTGGAGGAAGCAGGCGATCGCCTGTTCGCGTTCACCCGCCTGCCAACAAGCCAGTGGAAGTCGGCGCGTACCACGAATGCCATCGAACGGCTGCACGAGGAATTCAAGCGCC
Organism: uncultured Acetobacteraceae bacterium; assembly: GCA_903918195.1. Taxonomy (GTDB): domain Bacteria; phylum Pseudomonadota; class Alphaproteobacteria; order Acetobacterales; family Acetobacteraceae; genus Rhodovastum. The sequence continues at coordinate 1,405 of CAIXDS010000323.1, forward strand.
GCATCAAGACGCAGACCGTGCTGCCGTCCGCCGAGACGGCGGCGATGTTGTTCTGGGCCCTTCTGGCCGCGGGGCAGATCACGATGCGCAAGGTTGACGGCTGGCAGAGCCTCGCTGAGAAGCCGAGCGCGCAAATCCCCGTTGACCTCGCCGCCTGACACCATCACCATCACCCCGCCGGAGACGCCATCCAGGCAATTCCAACACAATTCGCGACGGCACC
>CAIXDS010000324.1 GCA_903918195.1 uncultured Acetobacteraceae bacterium
ATCTGCCACTTTCCGCCCGGAACCTCGAAGTGGAACAAGATAGAGCACCGCATGTTCTGCCATATCACCCAGACTTGGCGCGGCAAGCCGCTGACCAGTCGGCTCGCCGTCGTCGCACTCATCGCCGCGACAACGACGAAGACCGGCCTGAAAGTGCAGTGCGAGCTCGATACGCGCGTCTATCCGAAGGGCATCAAGGTCAGCGACGCCGAGATGGACACCCTCAACATCAAGGGCGATCCATTCCATCCGGAATGGAATTATACGATCACGCCCAGAACGCTGATGTGACGCACTCATTGTTGGGCGTCACCTAACCGCAATTATGCATGAGGGCGGAGGGGCGCGGGTGTTCTGACGCACTGGCATGGGTTGGCGGGCCGGGCTTCGGCGTTGGGCGGGCGCAGTGGCGGCGGCGTTGGGGTTGAACGGACGTGGCTACGCGGGGCATCTGCCCCGTTTCTCAGGCGAGCATGCGAGACAGCCGGGTCAGCGCGCAGGCGAAGATTGTCTGGTTCGGGGTTGAGCGCGGCAGGTGGAGCCGCACTTTCCGCTTCAGCACCTCGACCCTGGCGGCGAGCTTGATCAGGCGCAGGCGCAGCGTATCGAACTGGGCGACGCGCCAGAACGAGCGTCGCGGCATGGCGGCCCGCAAGCTCCACATCAGCCAGTAGGCGCCGAGGTGCAGGAACAGGCGCATCTGGTTGGCGGTGGCGCGGCAGCACGAGGTGCGGTCCGCGGCGAGATGGGTCTTCCATGCCTTGATATGGTTCTCGGCCTGGCCGCGGGCGCAGTAGATGTCCTGGTAGACGGTGCGGCCGCGCACACCATCGAGACTGGTGGCGATGAAGCGCGTGTCGACGCCCTGCGGTCCGGCCTCGACGCGGGCGATGATGCGTTCGACACGATCCCAGCTTGCGGCGCCATCGTAGAATTCCTTGAACCGGCGCAGCTTCTCGCCGCCTGCCCTGGCGGCGCGCGCGGTCGTGCTGGCCTCCAGCGCGGTGACATGCTTGCGCAGCGTGGTGGTCGGCGCGACGCCGAGGGCGTAGTCCAGCCGCTCGGCGCGGCAGAAGCGCAGCACCTCCGGTGTGCAATAGTGGCTGTCGGCGCGCAGCAGGATCTCGACACGCGGCCAGTTGTCACGCAGGGCGGCGATCAGGCGGCGCAGCCAGAACACGATCTTTCGCCCGGTCGGTCGGCAAGCGGGGCGCAGAAGGGCGGCGATCATGCGGCCCTCGCCGTCGAACACCACGATCGGCTGGAAGCCGTATTCGTCGTAATGGGCGTTGAACAGGCGAAGCTGCTGGCCACCATGCACGGCGTCGAAGGTGTCGTCGATGTCGAGCACGATGCGGCGCGGCACCTGGCGGAAGCTCTGGCAGTAGTGGTCGACCATGGCGCGGCCCATGCGCAACAGAGCGTGCCGGTCCGGCAGGTTCTCGGCGCGCGACACGGTGGATTGCGAGCACAGGTCGCCATGTTCGGGCAACCGATCCATCGCCAGCTTGAACAGCGGGTCGGTCCGCAGGGCGTCGGCGTCGTTGCCGTCCTCGTAGCCGGCGGCGATCATCAGCATGCGGAAGCGGATGACCTCATCGAGCCCGTGCACGATGCGCTCCGGCGCTCGCGGGTCACGGATGCAGGCGGCAAGGCGCTCGGCGATCCCCAGCCGCTGCTCGACCTCCCGCAGCACCAGCCGGCCACCATCGGAGGACATCAGCGCACCCTCAAAGCGCGCCTCGATCGCCCGCCCGCAGATCGGTGACAGGCCGGGCAGAATGGCGGTAGCGTCGTTGCTGGCGGGCATGGTGCGTCCCGATCGATGCGGATTGGTCTCGACAACCGAACCCTACATCATATCAACGGTTTGCGCTCGTGCCCGCCAACCCTCGTGCATTTTTGCGGCTAAGGCCATCGCGGTCATCCGCGCCCACCCTGACGACTACGATCCGGAGTTCGAAGCCGTCTTCCAGAAGCTCATCGATCGGCTCGACCCACCCGGCGCCGATACGCCGGCCTGATCAGCCGAGACCGGGACCCGCGCTGCTCACGCTCGGTGAGGGCGGCGGCGCAGCGCCCATCACATACCGTGATCAATTTGCTGGGGAATCACCCTCACTTTGCGTGCTCAGGCTCAACAGGCGGCGGCACCGATGGGTGTCGGACAGGGTCATAGTGTGCGCTGGGCAGCGCCCAGATCGGGAGGGTTGAAGTCCCTCCGGCGCTCGGATGAGGAGCGCCGTATCCAAAGGCGGGGGTAACGCCTCGCTGGCCGAAGCGAGAGGAAGGTATGGAGACGTCTATTCGGGCACGAAGGCGAAAGCCGGACACAGCCAAGACCGACCTGGAGCCACCTCTCGGCGTGCTTCGGAGGACAGGGTGTCCGTCGCGAGGCGGAATCCGAAGGGTATGCGGAGAAGTACCGGGCCGTAGTCGAGGGGGCTACCCCAATGACGAACCGGTCGGCCAAAGGTGGGGCAAGGTCGAGCCTGCACTATGGAGGCGAAGGCGTTTCTCATTCACCCACCGCACCAAGGTGTTTGCGGACGGCACGGTACGGAAGATCTGAGCGTGACCCCAGGAGGACTCCCAGGATCTTCGGGTGGCACCGAGGGAAGCGGACCTATAAGCGTGAGCGAAGTGGGAAGCGGTGTTCTGGGAGTCGTCGGACGGCTGGATAGTACTTCAAGTGCGGTGAAAGCCGCGCGACCATGTATGTGGCGACAGAGTGTGTCGGGGAAGCCAGCCGGCGAAGACGGTCGAGGAGAGCCAGAAGACGAGATGAGCAAGACCGGTGAGGTGGAAAGTTCCTTCAGTGAAAGACCCGGACATCACCGGCCGAGGAGACTCGTGGACTGGATCAATCCGACGGGGGTGAGGAAGGTTCACTCGCTCATCGACAAGATATACAAGCGGAAGAATCTGGAGATCGCATGGGATCGCGTCAGAGCCAACCATGGGTCCGGAGGGATTGATGGTGAAAGCATCGAGGCGTTTGGCGAAGTGCTCGAAGAGCGCCTGGCCCGACTGCATGAGGAGCTCCGCACCGACAGTTACGCTCCCAAACCCGTCAGGCAGCAGCGCATCCCGAAGACCGGCAAGCCGGGTGAATGGCGGATGCTGGGCATCCCGACGATCTATGATCGGGTATGTCAGCAGGCACTGCTGAACCGACTGGAACCGATCTTCGAGCCGGTGTTCGATGACGCCAACTTCGGATACAGGCGAGGGCGGTCGACAAAGGACGCCCTCCGCAAGGTTTGGAAGGAAATCGAAGCAGGTGGAGAATGGATTGTGGACGCCGACCTGAAGGATTTCTTCGATCATGCATGTTGATACCCTCCTCAAGAAGCCGTCTCTGGATGGAAAGTGAGGTGCTCAACCTCGCCAGTCCTGAGTTTCTGCAAGTCGGTCAAGGTGTCGGGCGTATCAGGGAAGAGGTACAAGCCCGAGCTCTTGTCACGTAGGATCGCAATAGTACCATTGTGGATGCGGTCATAGATCCAGTGCCTGGCAACGCCGAGCCGGACCGCGAGCTGCGGAATCGTCAAGTATCCAGGGATGCGGCGCGGGTGCGATTGGCTCCACGTGTGCAGGACGCCGTGTCGCAAGCGGATGGCCCGCACTGTGCTCGGCAGCACCTGCTTGCGCATCGGCGAGCGGAGGCCGGCAGCACTCAGTTCGGCTGCGATCTCCGTATCATTTTGACCCGCGTGCGCGCATTCGAGAACTCGCTTTTCCATTTCCTCATGCCGTGACAATGCAGAAAGCGAGCCGACCGAAACCGCAACATCGAACACGCTCGCATCGCCACCGCGCCAGACAATGCGCATATGAATAGTGTCCGCCGCGGTGCGATGGATGACGACCTTGTCGATCAGGCACCGCAACAGAGCTTTCTTGCGGGCGGTCGTCAGGATCGCGTCGTTCCAGATTTCAGGCAGCCGCCGACCGGCATCGGCGAACGCCGCTCGGAGTCCATCATCGAGTTGGACGGGAACTTCGTTTTCCGCTCGTGCTTTGACCAGAACTGCTTCGGCTTGCCGTAGGTCGCGCAGTGTTTCCTCCCAACGGCGCTCCAGTTCAGCCGCCACCAGGCGATTTGCCGGATCAACCTGGTCAAATTGACGCTCAGCCAGTGCTGTCCGATAGCGTAACCTCTCCACCTGCTGCGCTTGAGCGCGCAGCATCGTGCAGTCCGCCTCGTGTCGTGTCGCGATCGTCCGTGCGTAGATATCGAGTTCAGCCGGTGCGAGTGCTTCGAAGAAGGCAGCAACTGCCTTAGCGTCAACTGGGTTAGCTGGGATGTACTGACACACGGGCGTGCGGTACTGTCCGCGTAGGTAGTTACAGAGGTAGCGTGTGCCGGCTTTGTATTGCACGACCATTTTGTGGCCGCATGCGCCGCAGTAGACGATGCCGTGCAGCAGCGCCTCGCCGTCGCGTGGCACACCGCGCGTCTTGTTGCGGTCATACTCAGCGTGGTTGTCGCGCAGCATCTCCTGGATCTTCTCGAACGTGTCCCAGGTAACGTAGGCAGGATATTTGTCTTTCACGACAACCCTCCACTGCTCACGTGGGAGTATTTTCTGGCGTGCCTTGGACAACTGCGGACCTGTGCGCACCGAGCGACTGCGGCCATAGACGAAGCTGCCAGCATACGCGGGATTCTTGAGTATGCGCAGGATTGCAGCGATGGTCGGCGGCCGCCACACCGTACCGCCGAGGCGGCCATGGCGGGGGAGGGTCAGGCCACCCTCGTCGAAGCAGCGGAGCACCTGGGTCGCCGAGCGGACTCGCAGAAAGGTTGCAAAGACCAGCTCGATGCGGGCCTGCACTTCGCGGTCGGGATCCTTGACCACCACACCGGCAACGTCGCGGATCAGGCCGACGGGCAGCACAAGCGCGAGGTCGCCGCGTTCGGCTTTGTTCAACAGGCCAGCGGTCAGGCGGGCACGGATAGTGTGCAACTCCATCTCGGAAATCGTGCCTTTGAGGCCAAGCAGGAGCCGGCCATTGGCAGAGCCCGGGTCGTACACTCCATCGCGATCGCCGATCAGGCACTGGCGATAGCCACACAGATCCAGCAGCGGATACCAATCTGAGCAGTTCCGACTGAGACGGGTGACCTCGGAAGACAGCACGATGCCGACCTGACCCAGCGTGACACGCGCGATCAGGTCTTTGAAGCCTTCCCGCTGCACAGCCGCAGCTCCGCTCAAGCCGAGGTCCGTGTCGATGACCTCGATATCCTCCTCGCGCCAGCCGAGGTCGAGGGCACGCCGGCGCAGATCATATTGTAAGCGCAGGCTCTCCTGGTTGGTGAGCACCTGGTGCGGGCTCGACTGGCGTATGTAAATGACGGCGCGCCGCGCCAGGTGACGGTCGTCGATGAGCTCTGATTTCATGGATCACCTCTGCGAGGAGTGCGGTGACCTCGCCGGCGATGTCGCGCCGCAGTGCATCAGGGGCGCGTTCCCAGACCCGCCTCGGTCGGACGAGCATGTCTCCCCCCTCTTGTTCTCGGCCAGGGTGACCAGCTCCCGCATCGCCTCGACGGTGAGTTTGGTCGGCACCCCGTCGGGTGGCCGCGGAGCGAGGCTCGTTGCCGCGACCGCCAGCCTCAGCAGCATGTGGTCCCGATAGGCAACGAGGGCGTGGCCGCCGCCTGCCGCGCTCGGCCTGCTCACCGATACCAGCGCGAACCGCCGACCGAAAAGCGGGTGCCTGGGATCCGTGACCTCAATCTCAATTACATCCCTGCTGGGCGGGTTGTGGAAGGGGGCATCAATTGATGCCCTCGTTCGACAATCTCGATCATGACCTCTTGATGAAGGCTCTGCGCAAGCACTGCCAGGAGCGCTGGATTCTGCTCTACGTGGACCGTTGGCTGAAAGCGCCAATGCAAACCGCAGACGGGCAGAAGCTGGAACGCGACAGGGGCACCCCGCAAGGCGGTGTCGTCACGCCTCCCACAATCTTGCAAAACTGCCGTTTGATCTCGGGGTGAAGCTCCCGCGTCAGCGATTCCGGCCTGGGTACGGAGACGGATTTCGTGGCGCGCCCCTGGTAATCTGGCCAGCTTCCGGCAACAAGCGGCCGGAGGACGGAGGCGCTGATGGCCCGGCGCGACAAAAACGCAGGAAGATTGCAGGTCAGGGTAAGTCATGAGGCAGGCCGGCACAGTAAGGCGTGTGTTGCTGCTGCCTTCGAGTGCCTGGTTCCAATTCTTGAGCGGCAGGTCAGTCGACAACCAAACAAGAACCGTCACTCGTGCTCCGCCCAGACTTGCAATATCATCAAAAAACAAACGTAGTGGGGAGTTAAGTAAATATGCAACAGCTTCTACGTATCGCCATCTATGCCCGCGTCTCGTCAGAGCAACAGGCCGGCGAGAGCACCATTGCCAGCCAGGTTGAGGCTCTGGAGGCAAGAGTGTCAACGGACGAGCTGGCGCTCCTGCCCGACTGCCGATTCATCGATGATGGTTACAGCGGCGCCACGCTCCTCCGCCCCGCGCTTGAGCAGTTGCGCGACCTGGCGGCCACGGGAGCTCTCGATCGGGTCTACATTCACTCCCCGGATCGGCTGGCACGTCGCTATGCTTACCAAGTGCTCCTCATCGACGAACTACACCGTGCCGGAGTCGAGATCATCTTCCTCAATCGCCCGATCGGAACGTCGGCCGAGGATGATCTGCTGTTGCAGGTGCAGGGCATGGTGGCGGAATACGAGCGGGCCAAGATCATGGAACGGAGCCGGCGCGGCAAGCGCCATGCTGCCCGCAGCGGGTCGGTCAACGTTCTCAGCGGTGCGCCGTACGGCTACCGCTACATCACCAAGCCTGACGGCGGTGGAATTGCACGCTACGAGGTTGTCGAGGAGGAAGCCCAGATAGTGCGCACAATCTTCGAGTGGGTGGGTCGCGACCGTCTCAGCATTGGCGAGGTTTGCCGACGGCTGCGCCGCCAGGGCTGCCCAACACGCAGCGGTAAGGCCGCCTGGGATCGGACAACTGTTTGGGCGATGCTCAAAAATCCCGCCTACCGTGGGGAGGCCGCCTTCGGCAAGACCCGGACCGCGCCGCGGCCGACCCGGCTACGTCCGGTCCGTGGCGGCAGCGAGCATCCCCGCCGTGCTTGCGGACTCTTCGATGTGCCCGCCACCGAATGGATTTGCGTCCCGGTGCCGGCGATTGTGGGCAACCCACTCTTCGAGACCGTTCAAGACCAACTCGCCGAGAACCGCCAGCGGAGCCGACAAAGCGCCCGCGGGGCACGCTATCTCCTCCAGGGTCTGGTGGTCTGCCGCATGTGCGGATATGCGTACTACGGCAAACCGGTCAGCCTGCGAGCAGCGAAGGGTAAGCGGCGCGACTACGCCTATTATCGTTGTTGCGGCAGCGACGCGTACCGGTTCGGCGGTCAGCGTCTGTGCCTGAATGCGCAGATCCGTACTGACCGACTGGACGAGGCCGTCTGGCGGGAAGTTGAGCAGCTGCTGCGTGACCCCGCCCGGATTGCCACCGAGTACGAACGGCGTCTCGATGACGCCCAGCGACGGGGGGCAGGCGGCCCTGACCTTGCTGCTGCCGAAACGCAGCTCGCCAAGCTGCGCCGAGGTATGGGACGACTGATCGACAGCTATACAGAGGGGATGATCGATCGAACGGAGTTCGAGCCACGGATTGCCAGCTTCCGTCGGCGGGTTCAGGACTGGTAGGCGCAAGTCAAGGCAATGCAAGATGAGACGGCACAACGAACGACGCTCTCACTCATTATTGGGCAGCTGGAGGACTTTACAAGACGGGTACGGGAGCGTATCGTAGAAATAGATTGGCAGCAGCGGCGCGACCTGATCCGTATGATAGTGAAACGGGTTGAGGTCGACCATGAGGACGTCAATGTCGTCTTCCGCGTCGATCCAGTACCTCCTGCTCCCAGCCCGGGTAGCGGCGGCGACACGAGTGTTTTGCAAGATTGTGGGAGGCGTGATCAGCCCACTGCTGGCCAACCGCTACATGAATCGCTTTCTCCGGCACTGGCGGCAGCAGGGACGCGGGGAAGCATTCCAGGCTCACGTCGTGGCTTATGCCGATGACTTTGTCATCCTCAGCCGCGGACACGCGGATGAGGCTCTGGCTTGGACGCGGCGGGTCATGACCAGGCTTGGGCTGACCGTGAACGAAGCAAAGACCACCGTGCGCGATGCGCGGCAGGAACACTTCGATTTCCTGGGCTACAGCTTCGGACCGCATCACTACCGGAAGGACGGTCACTGGTATCTGGGGGCGAGCCCATCACGGAAGGTAACTGCCCAGGTTGTTTATTATTGACCCGGCCTGGGCGGTCTTGGATCGAGGAGGATGGCTGCCCAGATATGTGGCATGCAACACATCGACATGCGGAGTTTGGCGCCAGCGGCGCAAGAGGAGCGGCGACGGCAGGTGATTGGCTTGCGTGAGAGCGGGTTGACCTACAAGGCGATTGGCCAGGTGGTTGGGCTCACCAGGAACGGGGTGTTCGACATCTGCAAGCGCTACCGGACGCAGGGGATGGAGGGGTTACAGAGCGGCCCGCGCGGCCCGGCGCCGGGCACGGGTCGGCTGCTCACGGCGGCGCAGGAGGCGGAGATTCGCCAGTTGATTTGCGACGACACGCCGGATGGGTATGGCCTGCCGTTTGCGCTGTGGAGCCGCCGCGCGGTGGCGATGCTGATCGAGCAACGCTGCGGCGTGTGCCTGGCGGTGCGCACGATGGGAACCTACCTGGCGCGCTGGAACTTCACGCCGCAGAAGCCGCTGCGGCGTGCCTACGAGCAGGACCCTGACGAGGTGCGGCACTGGCTGAAGAAGACATATCCCGCCATCCAGGCCAAGGCGCGACGGCAAAAGGGCCAGATTTTCTGGGGTGATGAGACCGGCCTGCGCTCGGACGACGTGCGCGGCCGCAGCTACGCCCCCCGCGGCAAGACGCCGATCGTCCGACCCAGCCAGAAGCGGGCCAATGTTGGCGTGATCTCGGCGGTGAGCAACCAGGGAGAGCTGCGCTGGATGGTCCTGCATGGCGCGATCACGGCGCCGGTACTGATCGTCTTCCTTCAGCGCCTGATCCGCGATGCCGGCTGCAAGGTGTTCCTGGTCCTCGACCGGCTGCGGGTGCATCGCGCGCGCATCGTGATGGACTGGCTGGCCGGACATACCGCGCAGATCGAAGTGTTCTACCTGCCGGCCTACAGTCCGGAACTCAACCCGAACGAGGGCATCAACGGTGATCTGAAGCAGGCCGCTACGCGCAAGCCGCCGGCCCGCAGCTCTCAGGAACTAAAGCGCAACGTCATCAGCCACATGCGCAAGCTCTCGAAGTCGCCGAGGCGCATCCGCAGCTTATTCCGGCATCCGACGTTCCGCTATGCGGCGTAATCCAAGTGTACCAAGGCCGGGTCAATATTTTCAGGCGAGCTTGATGCGACTTGCGAGGGTGCTTGGATCTGCGGCGAGGGTGGTGAGGATATTCCATCCCTGCTTTCGTGCGGCGGAGATCAGCGAGCGGAGCACGACGAAGTCGGTAGCGCCCGCAAAGGAGCGGAAGCCGCCGGAGATCTTCTGCCGCAGCTTGGCCATGCGGGCATCATGCTCGGCGATGTTGTTGGTGAAAGGCACGGTGGGGTCTGTAAGAAAGCGCAGCACATCCTGCTTGAACGTCGAAAGGCGCAGGGCGAGGTTGTGGCCGGTGCGGCGCGGGGTCGAGCCGCGCCGCTTCACTGGCAATGGCGGTTGCGCTTCGTGGAAGGCGATGGCGCCGGCAAGGATGGCGTCGTATCTTCGCTCGATCAGGGCAAGCAGTTTTGGTTCGAGCGGTTTGTCATGTTCGCGGGCGATGTTGATTGCATGGCAGGCGCGACGTAGCAGACGTTGCATCGCCTCGGCCCAGGGTTCCTTCTCGATGTCGGTCAGCGCCTGAAGTTCTCGCAGGTGATGAGCATTGCAGAGCGCATGCAGCACGCCTTCCAGCGAGTAGTATGGCTTCCAGTGATCATGCACCACGGTGCCGATCAGACCAGCGAGCATCTTGCCACGTCCGGCGATCCGATAGAAGGTCAGCTTGATCGTCGAGGCGATGTGGAGCCAGTGCAGTTTTCCGCTGATGCGCATGCCGGTTTCGTCGAGGTGCTTGACCGGAGCATCGCAGATCAGCTTGCGAATCACCTCGACAAAACAGGAGAACCGCCCGGCACAGGTTCGGCTCATCTGCGCCACCGTCGCCGCTGAGAGAATCACGCCGAACAGGTCGGCCGTCACTTCAACCACACGACGCTCCGGCAGAAACTGAGCATGCAGCAGGTAGACCACGAAGGACGCTAGCCGCGGGCCATACTGCACCGGGGCCGCGACATCATCGGGAAAGCGGGCCCGCGTCTGCGCACCGCACCTGGCACAGCCGCAGGCATACGCACGATGCTCGGTCACGACCAATGGCGGTGGCTCGGGAAGATCGAATACCTGCCGAGCCACGTAGTCCGGTAACCGGGGCAAAACCCCGGGCGTTGCCGAATTTCCTGCTTGCCCCGACGCGGCGGAGTACGATTCGCTCCGGCCATGTCACCGCCCAAAGCCCCCTCTGATCTATCGCGCGGCGAGCTGGAGGCCGAGGTCGCGGCGCTGCGGGGCGAGGTGTCCGAGCTGAAGCAACTCGTGCTGGGGCTGCGCGAGGAGATCGCCCGTGTGAAGGGTCTGAAGGGTCGGCCGGTGATCAAGCCCAGTGGCATGGAGAATGCGACCGAGGCGAAACGGGTCGGCAAGCGGGGCAAGCGCCGTGGTCGCGGCAAGGTCACCCCGCGGGTGGCCGTCGAGACGCAGGTGATCCAGGTGACGCCGCCGGCGGGCTCGCAATTCAAGGGCTACGAGCCCTACCAAGTGCAGGACCTGGTGATCACGGCGCGGGTGGTGCGCTATCGCCGCGAACGCTGGCTGACGCCATCGGGCGAGACCATTGTGGCGCCGCTGCCCGAGGGCACGCGCGGCCATTTCGGGCCGGAGCTGCGCCGCTATGTGCTGATGCAGTACCACCAGGGCCAAGTCACCGTGGAACGGCTGGTGGCGCAGCTGCAGGCGGTCGGCATCGCCATCTCCAAGCGCGAGGTCATGCGCCTGCTGATCCATCGGCAAGACGACTTTCTCGAAGAGAACCGGGAGGTGCTGCGAGCGGGACTGGAGACCGCGGACTGGATCACCGTGGACGACACCGGCGCACGCCATCGCGGCGCCACCGCCGTCTGCACGCAGATCGGCAACGACAACTTCGCCTGGTTCGGCACCACCGGCAGCAAGAGCCGGCTGAACTTCCTGGAACTGCTGCGCGCCGGCCACACCGATTACGTCGTCAACGACGCGGCGCTGGACTACATGCGCGAGCACAACCTGTCCGGAGCGGTGATCCAGCAACTGGCCGGACATCCGCAGCGGCAGTTTGCCGATCCGGCCGCCTGGCAGCACCATCTGGAGCAACTCGGCATCAGCGCGCTGCAGGTGACCCCTGACCCGACGCGCGTCGCCACCGAGGGCGCGTTGTGGGGCGCCATCGCCGAGCACGGATTCCTGAACGAGGCGGTGATCGTCAGCGACGACGCCGGACAGTTCAACGTCGGCACGCATGCCCTGTGTTGGATCCATGCGGAGCGGCTGGTGCATAAGCTGGAAACGTTCACCGATCAGCAGCGCGCCGCCCAGCAGCTCGTTCGTGGCCTGATCTGGTGGTTCTACGCCGATCTGAAGGCCTACCAGGCTGCGCCGACGGCGCGCCGACGCAGCGAAATGCGGGCCCGCTTCGACCGCATCTTCCTGCGCACCACCGGCTTCGCCACGCTCGACCGCCTGCTCCAGCGCCAGCACGCCAACAAGGCCGAGTTGCTGATGGTGCTCGACCACCCGGAGATCCCGCTGCACACCAACGGCTCGGAGAACGACATCCGCTGCCAGGTGACCAAGCGTCAGGTCAGCGGCGGTACCAAGACCGACATCGGACGCGACTGCCGGGACGCCTTCCTCGGCCTCGGCAAAACCTGCCGCAAGCTCGGCGTCACCTTCTGGAACTACCTCGGCGCCCGGCTCGGCGTCGCCGGCACCCCGGTCGTGCCGCGTCTCGCCGAACTCATCCGCTGCCGCGGCCAGCCCGCCTGACGGCCTGCGCAGCCCGGGGTTTTGCCCCGGTTACGTAGTCCGCCGCTAACCTCTTGCTCAACGTGGTCCCACAGGTCTCGCACTCTTTGGGAAAGTGGTCGATGGTGAGATCCGGCGCTTCACTCTGCCGCAGCGTCTCGCCGGAATGCCCAGGTTGTCCGCCGCTCTTGCGACCGGATGATCGACGCAGGCTCCTCACCCGCGGCGCCTTCTTCAGGCCATCGCTGGATGGCGGCTTGCTGCTGTTCCCGCTGTTCAGTGCAAGCCGGCGCTCCAGCTCGGCAATCTGAGCCCGTAGCGCCGCCATCTCGGCTGCGTGCCGGGCCTCTTGCGCCAGCAGTAGCGCAATCAGGTCTTCTTTCGAAAGCTGGCCCAGGTCCTCTGGATTCATCAAATCCTAGAATCAGAAGGCCCGACTCACGTCAAACGATTTTTTGATCCTTACCACGGATAGTTCGGATCACAACCTGACGACCAAGCGTTCAGCCCCCTTCCGACCGTCGAAAACAACCTGGGCAGTCACCTGGTCTGGCCTTTTGGGTCGGCTACGCGGCGGCCGAAAAAGGGATCGCCAGCGAGGCCATGAACCGAACGGTGAGTATTTTCCGAGCCTGCCGTCCAGCCGC
>CAIXDS010000325.1 GCA_903918195.1 uncultured Acetobacteraceae bacterium
CGGGCATGCAAGCTCCAGGCTGGGGCTTGCTCGTTTCAAAGAGAACCCAGCCCGATCCGGCCCGTCGGGGCGGCGGTATGCGCGTGCCGGCCCCCGGCCGTCAATGACAAACTTTAGATTTCCTAAAGTTTGTGCTAGCCTGTGGCGCGATGATCAATACCGCTCAGATCCGCGCGGCGCGCGGCCTGCTGAAATGGACCCAGGCCGCCCTCGCGCACCGGGCCGGCATTTCCACCGTCACCCTGAACATGATCGAGAACGAGACCGTCCGGCCGCGTGAAAGCACACTTGCCGCCATCCGCCGCGCCCTGGAAGCGGGCGGCGTCCAGTTCCTGGACGAATCCGGGGTCGGTGTCGGCGTCAGGCTCGCGTCCGTGGCGGCGCAATGAGCCGTTCACGACGGATGCCCCCTGCCGGAGCATGTCGGATGGCCGGTATCGCCGGTGACACCGGCCCCAATGCGCGGGCTCGCTATCCATCCTCTGGAAGACGGGCGATCTCCGCTTCCACCGCGGCGATCAGAAGGGGAAGCTCGTCGGTAATCGTTGGCCATAGCAGCGGCAATTCGAGGCCAAAGTACTGGTGTGCAACGATGTCGCGCAGTCCGGCGAACCCTCGCCAGTCGATTTCGCGATGCCCGGCCATGATCTCGGCCGGCAGTGCCTTGATGGCTTCGCCGATCTCGGCAAGCGCGTTCTTGATAGCACGATAGGTGCGCCGGTCGCGCTGCGGCAGCGCGACGAAGGCGTCCTCATCCAGACCATCGACGAAGCCGAGAATGTCGCTGGCAGCAATCTGGATGTCCGTGAGGCGGTCGCGCAGGTCGCGGGTCATCAGAAAACTTGCACCGCCTCACGCTGCGCCGCCGCGCGGATATGGGGTCGCAGGACCCGCCATTCCGCCAGATCAACCGGGGCACCGAGGAGGGCTGCCAGATCCTCGCGCAAGCTGGCGAAGCCGGTCAGGGACATTCGTCGGTCCGATGCGAACTCGGCGATCAGGTCTATGTCGCTGTCCGGACGGGCGTCGCCGCGGACGACCGATCCGAAGACCCAGAGGGACGTCACCCCGCGCTGTTGCAGAGCCGAGGCATGCGCGCGCAGCCGGCCCAAGACGTCGGACAGGGCGGGCGGCTGCCGATCCTGTTCAGCGAGAAAGCGGTCGAGCACATCGCCGACGAGGTCCTGGACAGACTGCCCGCGGCCAGCGGCAAGGGCCTTGATGCGGTTGCGGGTCTCGGGGGAGACCCGGACCGAGAGAAATGCGGGCGGTTCCATGGCGGCGATCGTGGCTTTGTGCACAAACCATCATAGGCGCGGGAGCGCTACAGGGCAAGGTCGAGCTTATAACCCGTGATCGGCACGCAATTATCGCACCTCTCGCCGGAGTGCGTTACGTCGGGACACGCGGGAGCAAGGATTTGGCCTCCGTCGTTCCTCCGAGAGCACGAGCCGCCGAGTCGCCACGAAACTCGGCCAACAACGAGCGGATCGCGTGGACTATACTGGGCAGCTGTCACGACGACCACGTGGACTCTTGCGGGAATGACCGTGGATTCTTCTGGGAACGGTTCCGCGAAGAAAACCGTTCATTAACAAGCCCTTGAAAGACTTGTCCCGTGGACTTTTCTGGTGCAGCTTTCAAGTACCAGATCAAATAGCTTTTCTAGTACCTTAGCCCCAGAAAAATCCACGGTGACAGAATCGAATGAGTGCGACACATTGGTCGCTATGGGCAAGGTTCACGATATCCTCGAGCAGAAAGGTAGACAGGGAGCGCTACAAGGCGACTTCGACAGGATGGTCGTCGAAGCCGCTTCGCAATATCTCAGTGACGAAGAAAACAGCATAGGGTTCCTTTATTCTGGTTGGTGCCAGGCAGCCCTACCACATCGTCGGCTGTCAAACGAGGCCGGCTGGCAGATCGAGAGCGAGCGAATGGCGCTCGTTGTGGAACCAGGAATGCGGCCGACTTCGACCGGACGGCCAGAACCCGTAGGAGTACCATACGGGAGCAGGGCTCGTCTGATAATGATTTACCTCCAAACGGAGGCGATCCGAACCCAATCGAGGGAAATCCTGCTCGGACGTAGCCTCCGGGGATGGCTTTCGAAAATGAACATCCCAGTGGGCGGAAAGAGCCTAAAAGATGTCAGAGACCAATGCGATAGGATAAGCCGGTGCCGACTCAGCTTAACCATCAGGCACGGAAGCCGAATTGGCTTGACTAATCAAAATATCGTCGACACCGCCATGTTCCTCGATAGGGACGAAACCGGTCAAGAGAGCTTCTTTGCCGAGACAGCGAAGCTGTCCGAGGGCTTCTACAATCAGCTTAAGAAACATCCTGTGCCTCTTCAGGACGCCGCTATACGGGCAATTGCCAACAACTCGATGGCGTTGGACGTGTATGCTTGGCTTGCCTATCGCCTGCATTCTCTAGACAAGCCACGGCCGGTTTCCTGGATCGCCTTAAAGGCCCAGTTCGGAACTGGCTACAACAGAATGGATCATTTCAGGAATAACTTCAGACCCATTTTGGCACTGGCACTCGCCGTCTATCCGGACGCACGGGTCGAAGAAGCTGAGAACACGTCTGGTTTGATTCTTTATCCATCACGGCCGCCGGTGCCAACCAGACTGATCTGCGCCGTGCACAGAAGGGCTTCTTAACAGCTTTAGCCCAAAGACAGGCGAGTTTTGCATCTCCGCCAGAGAACGGCGGGGCGATCGGGTTCAGATGTCGGCACAATAATGCCGAATCCGAATAAATTGCCCCTTTCTATCAAAGAGTCGGGACCGGCTGATTGGCTGATACCCAACGGGTTGATTGGGATCTCCCCTACCCCT
This sequence comes from uncultured Acetobacteraceae bacterium, assembly GCA_903918195.1. GTDB lineage: Bacteria > Pseudomonadota > Alphaproteobacteria > Acetobacterales > Acetobacteraceae > Rhodovastum. The sequence continues at coordinate 2,850 of CAIXDS010000325.1, forward strand.
CGGCTTCCGCAGTAAAGTCCACACACACAAACCCGATGCAGGCTCACCACGCTGCATCCCAGTAAAGTCCACGCCTGCTCGCCAAGCCACGAGCTTGGCCACTGCCCAAGCCGCGGTATCGGGCTGACTCGGAAGCCGCATGACCGTTACCAGTAAAGTCCACACTCCGCCGTGACCATGCTGCCGGGCGCCACCACCAAAAATTAGAATGCAAAAACGAGCTGTTCGATCGTGCTTTGAACCATTGTCAGCGCGTTACGCGCTCTTCTTGAACCACCCAATCACTGAGTAGGTGAGTGCGAGGCACTGGGTGACCAGCGCGGACGGCATCGCGCTGACTCAGGACGGTGCCTGAAGTTCGAGGCAGCGCGGGGATAAGGGCAATAGCCACACTCCTGGTCCACGACAGCCCGGGCTCATTGGCCTCGCAAGACCTGGCGGAAATGGCACACTTGCACGAACACGCGAACATCTGGACGGAGCCATCCACCAGTATAGTCCACAAGCTGTGGCAGCGCTGGAACCTCCGAACCTTAGGACGACGACCGGACGCAGGTGATGAATGTTTGCCGTGCTCTAATAAAATCAAAGCCTTCGTCGCAGCTACCGGAGGCAAGCGAACGAACGGAGCTCAGGTCCCCAGTAAAGTCCACGGTGTTGACCGCGAGCTACCGGAGAGACAACCGCCGCCGCTGGATTGCCTAACCGCGACAGCTCCCCTGCCCTTTTCGACGAGATGGCGTGTCAATACGGCAAGCCATAGCAGCAAACCAGGATAGGGATCCCCCCAGTAGAGTCCACAAGCTGCAGATTCGAGGTGCAAGCAGCGATTCGTTGGTCGCGCCCCATTCCGTTGTGACGCGAACGCTCGGGTTGCCCGAACCACGAAGGCTAAATGCGATGCAATCGAGAAGAGTTCTGCTTGGAATTTTATCCCGTACGGGTTTTCGAATAGGCCTCGTATATCCGGTCAAGCTCGCCTAACAAGTAATCGCCGAAATCTGGGGCAACGCGCCGGTCTATGGCCAGAACGAAGGCCCGGTCACTGGCCGTTATCCTGGCAACCTTCTTTCCGTCCGCGGAAGACCAGTACTGGCCTTGGCTTCGCTGCTTCGGCCGACGGGAGACAGGCTCTTCTGACACATCCTGGTCGTCGCTGGAGAGGCTTGCGAAGAATACGCGGACCGTATCGAACCGGTTGTCCGAGGGCGTGGCAAGAAACTCGGGGGACCGAAGCAATGTGTCGAGGTCCGGATGCTGCCCAGCCTCCTGAAAAAGCGCCGCCAGATCGAGCCACCGGTCGCGACCAATGCCCGGAGCCGAGCCGATCGCTTCGATAACGGGTCCCGGGATGGCAGCAGCAACCGATATCATGCGCGAGACGGCGGTCTTGTCGACGTTGAGGGCCTGCATGATCGTCTCGCGATCATGACCGATGTCTTGAAGCTGACGGGCGAACCTTACGCGTTCAATGAAGGTTAGATCGGTGCGTGCGCTGTTTTCCTGACCCTGGGCGATGACCAGGTCGCGGTCGGACAGTTGCTTCACAACCGCCTTCACAGGGCGACCAAGCTCAGCGGCTACCCGGAGCCGGCGATGTCCGAACGCGACCTGGTACCGACCGGGAACGTCAGGATGCGGGCGAACTAGAATGGGAGAGTCCTGGCCATTCTGCCTTATGCCTTCAAGCAGTGCAGCATAGCCTTCGTCGGTGCCCTCCATCCTGTCGACCACAAATGAACGGTCCACACTGGCAGGTTCCAACTCGACCACGGTCTCTCCGGCTGCCAAGCGCGCCTCCAGATCCTTGGCTGTCCCAGCCCTCGCGGCAAGCTCGTCGATGGTCCTGGTGACAGCACCGAGAGCACCTGTTCCTGCAAACGCAAGCGGAGGTGCCCTGACCGGCACGGGCATTGTGGCGGAGTCCGTGGTGCCGGCCGGTGGCTTTCTTTCGGAGATTCCGACCAGGAGGTTCTTGCGAGCCATCAGCCCCTGCCCCAAGCAGAGTAAATGAGCTTCTCGATCTCGCCGTTTACGGCATCCAAACATTCCATGGCGCGGTCATAGGTAGAAGCCGTGAACTGCCGGCGTTCGACCTCGTAGAGGGTCTGCTTCGTTATGCCCGCGTCGGAGATGGCGACGCTCTTGAGCATGGGATTGATCAGCACATGCTGGCCGAACAACGACCGAAGGAAGGTCACCATCTGGGTTTGCGGGCCGTCCGAAGGCTCGTACCTCGTGATCAAGTAGCGAAGCCAATCGTACCCCATACTGCCCCCGGCCCTCTTGAGGTGGCCAAGGACGTTTCCCATCATCAGCAGGAACTGGCACATGGACATGACGTCAAGCATCTGCGGGTGCACGGTGATGAGCACGCCGGTTGCTGCGCAAAGGGCGGACATGGTCAGGTAGCCGAGCTGCGGTGGGCAGTCGAGCACGACGACGTCGTAGTCCTCATTGACGTCGGCCAGGACCGCATGGAGCCGTGCAAAGAAGGCTGGCCCACCTGCAGAGTGGTCGTGCGTCGCTAAAACACGCGGAGTATCGTATTCGAACTCCATCAACTCGATGTTTCCCGGCACGATATGCAATCCCGGGAAGTTCGTAGCCTTGATAACCTCTCGCAGCGGTCGCCGCTCAGCGTCGTATCGCAGGGCTGCATAGAGGGTTTCATTTGCGCCTACGTCGAATTCGGGCTGGAAGCCGAAAAGCGCCGACAGGCTGGCCTGCGGGTCTAGGTCGATCGCGAGTACCCGATGGCCCGCAAGAGCCAAATGCTGGGTAAGATGGGCTGCTGTTGTGGTCTTGCCGCTTCCACCCTTGAAGTTCACAACCGAGATGACCTGGAGGTGCTCTTTGTCTCGGCGCTTCGGCACGTAACGCCTGCTGGCGCGGCCGGTCTCGTCCAAATAGTGGCGAAGATCTCTTATCTGCTCGGCGGTGTACGATCTCCGGCCGCCTGAACTGACGAGTGGATCAGGCCCCTTCCCTTCCAAGGACAGGTTCCGAAGGTATCCACTCTTGACGCCAAGGAGCTTTGCCGCTTCGCTGACTTGAAACGGTCGCAGGGTCTTCTCGGCAGACGGTGGAAACAGCTCCAGCCGGTGCGCCTGTAGCTTCTCGGATAACTCCTGTGCGTGCGTGCTGATCAAGGCATCGATCTCACGTGCCAAGTCGGTCTTCGCTACCGTTGCGTCCATGTCGACCTTCCGCACATGCGAATCGTGCCCACTTCGATGCTAGCAAGCGCACTTACACCTCTGGCTATCAGGCGCGCAACCAAAGATGCGAGAGCCAGGATTCGCCCGCCCAGGAGAGCCGGGAATCTGCACGCAATTGGAATTGGGGGAGGCGATCGCGAAGTTCCAGCATAGCCGACCCGAAGGCGAAACGAAGTTGCCGGCCGGCAACTTTCAATCCCAACAGGAAAGTCCTGCTAGCTGATGACCCTGCGATAAGGTTGGCGTGGGGCTGCCACTTCGGCGCGAATCCGCAATGGAGTTGCCGGCCGGCAACTTGTCCGTTCACGGTAAGGGGCGTCGCGAGTCGATTCTTGGGAGGTTGCCTCGAAGGGCTGCCGGTGATCGCCTCCGCGGTGATGTGCTTTCCTTCGGAGGCAGCGAACGCCGTGCCGGCTGCGCGGCCAAGGGTCGCCGTCCCTGGGCAACGCGAACTGCTTGCGCATGACGGCGCGAATCGGGTGGCGTTGGGGTCATGGGGCGAGTTGCGAGAGGTCTCTGCCGCCTTACACTCGGATCAAACCCCTGGCGGAGAAACTTTTTTTCGGGGCGTGATCGTGCGACTGGCGGCAGGAATCGAAGATCAGCATCTGGCGCCTCAGCCCTGCACGTTCCTTCCCTTCTTGACGAGAAGAACCAGAAAGCTGACCGACATTTTTGCCTGGGTCTCCCTGGCGTAGTCACCGGTCAGATTGATGGAGGCCGTTACGGGTTGGGTGGGTATCGGCGCATCCTGGTCGGGGCGATGATGTCCAGCTTCGCCGTTGTTTGCGCAGTGCATTGTGATGGAGACGAATTATGGATGACCCTTACGCTGCCGTTCAGCACTTGCTCGGACCTGCCTGCGATGGCTGACTTTCCCATCAATCCGGAATGGATGTGGCTGCTGACGATTGTGCCTCTAACGGGAGGTGTGTTCCTGTTCGTCGCGGCCATTGCCGGCCCCATCGCAATTATCATGGGGTCGACCAGGGCTCCTCGCGCGCGTTCTGTCGCCTTCCGCACCGCGGTGTTGGCCTTGGGGTCGTTCGCGTTCCTCCTGATCCCGTTGGCCTTGCTGAAGCGGGGCGTTGATCTCGATTACGACTGGGTCGTTGTGTTGTTTTGGTTGTCGATCCTGTTCTTCGCTTTCGGCTGCTGGTGGCTCACGCGGCCTGCGCGATGGGGCCGGTTGCAGCTCGCGCGGGTCGCGCGATGTGTCTGCTGGTGGCTTGGGCGGCCCGCGTGATCGGTGCAGGAGCCGCCAAAATGAACGAACTCGTCAGAGAATGGTTGCGTGGATGTCGCCGTCGTCCATGAGGTGGCGGCTTCGGTCGACAGCTTCTTTGTGTTGGCTCGGAAAGGCTTGACGCCTTTCGGCGCAGGCGCTGATGCCGACTCCCGGTTGCGGTGAGCGTAGCCTTGCCCGGGCGTGTCCGTCGTCGCCCTCTTGGCGGGCCGCTTCTTCGCGGTCACTCCGGCTCCGTTGCCTTCGTCCGCGGGCGGGGCGACGGGTTCGACGCCCCCGAACACTTCCAACCAAAGGTCACCCCACATAGGGTCGTGGCACTCTTTCCTCGGGGCGGGCGGCTGCTTGGTCGTCTTGTTTCCCACGGTGTGCTCCGTGCTGGATCGGCAGCATACCGCATTGTCCGCGGCGGCGCTCGCCGCCAGCACCGAGCGTCCCTGCGTCCAAGGGATGTTTGCCGTGACCGAAGCCGACGCCACCGAGATCCGCGCCGTCGTCGAGGTGCGGCGCGTGTTCCCCGCAATTGAGGACAACGCGCATGCGCGGGAATCTGCGCGGGTCATCGCAGGCTACAACGGCGTTGCCGACCGCACCACGCAAGGTGCCGCGGTTGCACCCAGGGCGGCAGCGGGAGCAGGGTGGGGGCTCGCTTGCCCGGCCAGCGCCACCAAGGCCAATCGGCCGGGCCATCGACGGCGGCGGGGCTACCTGGCTCATGCCGCTGGCGGCAACCGGTGAGCGCATATGCCCCTGGCCTGCCATCGCCGAAAGCTGGCTCGGTGATGTCTCTTGGCGAGGCTTCGCTGGCCGCGAGATGGCTGCCGGAGATATCGGCGGACCGGTGCCGTGACTTGCGGATCAGGTCGATCGGCGGAAACTGCAGATTCCGGGCGGTGGTCGGCAAGCTGCGGCGCAACGAGGGGCCGGAGTGCCGTCTCGGGTCGATGCTGGCGAAGGGGCAGACCTGTTTCGTCAGCCGGCAGGCGATCTCGTCCGACATCGGCGCGCCCATCAGAGTGCCCGAGTTCGTGATGCCGCAACACTGCGGCTGCTCCGCCGGCTATGCCGGCGATGGCGGTGTGGCCCGGGGGGCATCCGCGGGTAGGGCAGGCCGCCAAGCGCTGCCGGTGACGGCCGCGGCCTCTTGCCGGGACGCGCATCCACCGTTCAAGCGGGGCGACGGGACAGGCTGAGCTTCGGGCAGCGCCGGCTGGCCAGATCGCGTGGGCACGGCCGAGGCCCAGCTGGTCGGCGTTGGGGTGCCTCACCAGCGCGGTGAGGCCGCGGCTCTCCACCATCGTGACGTCGCAGACGCTTTCGGCGCGCTTGCCCAGGCAAAGATCCAGCAGGCCCAGGTCGGCGGGCAGCAGCTGCAGCCCGTTGCCGGCGCACCAAGCGGTAAGGGCGCCTCGCTGAACCATTGGAGCAGCGGGTCGCTATCATCTACGGCTCGGGCCCTTGATCATTGCAACGGCCCTGAAGGGTCCGACCCGCGATCAATTGTGGGTCGCTGCAGTTACAGCACGCCGTTGAGCGGGTGCGCCTCGAACGGATCGCCGACCTGCAGGTACTCGTCGAGCACGGCGTAGGTCCTGTGCCGGCCGAGACGCTTGAGGAGTGTCGGGTGGACGCCGCGGTCCATGCCGGTGGTCAGGGCGCCGCGTTTGAGGCTATGGCCGCCCATGGCGCCGCGCTCGAAGCCGGCGGCGGCGGCGCGGGCCTGGATGATGCGGGCGACGCTGCCGGAGTCGATGGCCTGGGTGCCGACAACCAGGGCGGGGAGGGGGGACTCATCGGCCTTCCGCCGCGGCGGCACCCAGATGCGCCGGAACACCGGTCCCTCGGTGATCCCGGCGGCCTCCTGCCAGCGCCGCAGGGCGCGGACCGGGCACAGCGCCGTACTGCCGAACGGGATGGCGACGGTCACGGCCTTGCCGTCGCGCTCGCCTTTGGAGCGGGGCAGGGTGAGCTGCAGGCCGCGGTCGCGCTGCTCCAGGTGCTCGACCCGGATGGCGGCGAGTTCGCTGCGGCGCAACGCGCCGGCGAAGCCGACCAGCAGCAGGGCGCGGTCGCGCAGGCCGCGCAGATCGTCGGGGATCGGGGTGATGATGTCGCGCAGCAGCTCGACGGTGGCGGCAAGCTTTTTCTTCGGGGTCTTTCCCTCATCGGCGGCGTGGCGGCGGATGCCGGCGACGGTCTCGGCGACCCGAGCTTCGGCGGTTGGCACCGGGCAGCCGGCGATGAAGTGCAGGTAGCGGATGGCGGCGCGGCGGAGCTCGACCGTGGTGACGGACAGGCCGCGGCCGCGCTCGGCGGCGAGGAAGGCGACGACATCGGCGGCCTGTCCGGGCAGGCAGGGCAGGGCGTGCTGGTCGCACCAGGCGCACCAAGCCCGCACGCCGGCGCGGTAGGCGCGGCGGGTGTTGTCGGCCTTGGCCCGGCGGGCGAAGGCGTCGGCGGCGATGCGGGCGGTGCTGAGGGTGCCGTCGTGCTCCGGGATGGCCGCTTCAGCCGCCGCGTCGAACCAGTCGCGCACCGCCACTGCTGGTTGGCCGAGCGGCACAACGGCAACGGGCACCGGAAGGGCAGGAGAGGAGGCTTCGATCTCGTCCGCAGCGCTGTCTTTGGTGCTCCGCGGCGCGTCCATACTGGTTTTCCGATCCGATTGGCGAGATTTCGGCGCGAATTCTAAGCTCATTTCCGTCCGCCCGACAACCAGACTTATCAGGCATACATGGGGACGGAAACCCTTATCGCGCCTTAGTGAGGCTTGCCACATTCGTTGAGAGCCCGCAGAATGCCCCGGGTTCCGCGGCGTCGGAGAGCGGCGCCGGCGCAGA
>CAIXDS010000326.1 GCA_903918195.1 uncultured Acetobacteraceae bacterium
CTCGACTTTCCGCCGGTGATTCCGTGGGCGCATCAGATCAGCACCCAGAAGATGTCCTCGCTGGCGATGAAGCGGAGGGCATCGTCGAGGGGCAGGACGGCGCGGCCGAACGGGCCGGTGGGCGACCAGCGTTGCTTCCCGAGTGACCAGTAGAGCACCTCGACGCGATCGTCGTTTGCGTTCGGGCGCAGGCGTGCGACCGGCGCCCCGGAGGCGGCGTGGTAGAGCGAGTAGCCGCGGTTGCGGCGCTCGACCAGGACGGCGCCGCGGGTGAAGGGGAAGCGTTCGATGCGCTGGACGATGCCATCGGTCATGCTGCCTATATTATAGGTGGCGCCGGGATGGCGCATCGCCGCGAATGAGTTGGGCAACGGCGCGGCTTGCGACACGGGCGTCGTTCGATTCTACGGATTCGATGACGCCCGATCGCATCCCCGCCGCCCCGGTTTCCCCCGGCACTCTCCCCGTGCCGTCCCTGCTGGCCAACTGGCTGGCGCCGTTCCGCGACTGTTTCACCGCGCCGGTCTGGCAGCGTGTGCTGGTCCTGGTCGCCGGCGCGGTGCTGGCGCCGGGCCAGCGCACGGTGAGCGCCGCCTTGCGGGTGATGGGGCTGGCCGACCAACCGAGCTTCGGCCGCTTCCACGAAGTCCTGAGCCAGGCCCGCTGGAATTCGCACGCCCTGGCACGCAGATTGCTGATCCACCTGCTCGACGCGTTGCTGCCGACCGGCGAAGTGGTGATCGGCATCGACGACACCATCGAGCGCCGCTGGGGGCCGAACATCTCCGCCCGCGGCATCTATCGCGATCCGGTGCGCTCGTCGCGTGGCTTCTTCGTCAAGACCAGTGGCCTGCGCTGGCTGTCGCTGATGGTGGTGCTGCCGGTGCCGTGGGCGAAGCGGCGCTGGGCACTGCCGTTCCTGACCATTCTGGCGCCGTCCCAGCGCAGCAAAGAGAAGCGGGGCCGGCGCCACAAGCCGCTGACCCGCTGGGCAATCCAGGCGATCCTGCAAACGCGGCGCTGGCTGCCAGGCCGCCGCATCACCATCGTCGGCGATAGCAGCTTCGCCACCCTCGAACTGATCGCCGCGGTCCGCCGCCACGTCCGTCTGATCACTCGCCTGCGGCTTGATGCCAACCTGTTCGCGCCGGCCCCGCCTCGCCGGCCCGGCCAGCGCGGTCGTGCGCCGCTGAAAGGCAAGCGTCTGCCGAAGCTCAGCGCCATCCTGGAAAACCCGGCAACCGCCTGGACGAAGCTGCAAGTGACCGACTGGTATGGCGGCGAGACCCGGCTGGTCGAAATCGCCTCCGGCACCGCGGTCTGGTACCATGGCGGCCTGCCACCGGCGCCGATCCGCTGGGTGCTGGTGCGCGACCCCGCCGGCCAGCGCGAGCCGCAGGCCTTCCTCAGCACCAACCTCGACGACACGCCGGCGGAGATCCTGGGCTGCTTCGTCTCGCGCTGGCGGGTGGAGACGACGTTTCAGGAAGTCCGGCGCCATCTCGGCGTCGAGACCCAGCGGCAATGGTCGGACCTGGCCATCCTACGCACTACGCCAGCACTGCTCGGGTTGTTCTCGCTGGTGACGCTGTGGGCCGGCCAATTGATGCAGGCGCCGGCCACCGCCCTGCGCCCGCGCGGCGCCGCCTGGTACGCCAAGCAGGAGCCGACATTCAGCGACGCCATTGCCGCGGTCCGGCGGGCGCTTTGGTGCCCACCGCATTTTTCGATGTCCCGGCCGGGCAACGACGTCATCGAAATTCCCAAGACACTCCTGCAGAGTCTCGTCGAGACCGTCTGCTACGCCGCCTGATGACTCCAGTTGTCCGTTCCACGGCACTCTGCCGAACTGGTATGTTCAAGAAATAGATGGCGGAAAGCCGAG
>CAIXDS010000327.1 GCA_903918195.1 uncultured Acetobacteraceae bacterium
GCCGCCCAGGTCCACCAGAAGCGACGCCCCCTGCTGCAAGGCATGCTGCAAGAGCTTGTCCAGCCACTTGAGGGCGATGGCCGGGTCGGATGCCTCGGGCGGACGCAAGACGTCGGCCACGTATTTTGAAAACGTATCGTTGGTCGGGTCCATATCGGCCATGAGCAGGGACCGCTTGTTCGCAACCGCCGTCTCCGCGGCCCACCGAATGCCCGTGGTCTTGCCCGTCTTGCCACGGCCCGTCCAGAAGATGATCTTCTTCTTGCCGGACAGGTCCGCCCCGCGCCCGACCTTGACCGGGCTTTCGACCTTTTTGCTGGCTCCAAGAATCTCCAGCTCCGGCACGGCATCGACGTCAGCCTCGAAGTTGAAGACCGGTCGCTTGACGGAAGTGCCCTCACTGTCGCGCCGGCGAGCAAGGGTGGAAGGCTTTTCGTCTTTCGTGATTGTCACAATCGATACCTTTAGAAAATGTCTCTATTCTTTACCAAGCAGCCTTCGTATGACCGCATCGACGTCGACTTTCGGACCTGGCACGGGTTCCTTCTTCGGCGGCTTCTCCTCATCTGCAATCAGTTTGCCGCTCCAGTTGAGGAGAGTGATCGGCTTGAACTCCGGCTCCTCATCCTCGACCGGAATCATGACGCTCGCATTTGCGCCCGCGAACGGCGACTCCCAGGTGCTGGCTCTCTGCGTGCCAGTGCCCTTCCTTGGCGCCCGCTTGCGGCCCTCGTGCCGGATGGACGTGATTTTCTGAATCAGGCGGACGCCGGTCCAAGGGTGCGCGGTTTGGTATGTGATGCCCGCCAGGTTCAGGGCGCGCGCAATCGATTCCCACGACCAGCGCTCGGTCCGTACCTTGCGGGAAAACTCCGGCTCCATGATCCGCAGCCACGGCTCTATCCCGTCGCCTTGCTGCCAGCGCCCCGCCAGGTCCTTCGCGAATTGCTCGATGTCGCTGTCATGTCGCGGATGCTTAATCGGCATCGTTCGTGGAAGACCCCATCTTGTCACTGACCGTATCGGTAAAACGTGCCCCAAACAATGCCCTATAGCGTCCCCCAAAACGTGCCATAAAACGTCCCCCATAGCGTCCCCCAAAACATGCCCCTCGTGCTAAATCCAGTGGAGGCGGAAAGTTCGACTTTCTGACAGACCAAGTCATGCTAGACGCATGTCTGTTGCAGAGCGCTGCTGCGCCGGGTATGGCTCGATTTGCACCGGTTTGCCGGGGACAACCGAACCGCGGTGTCCGACCGGGAACGACAGGAAGCTCAATGACAGCGACGAGAGGCGGGGCGTACCTCGCCCACATTTCCGACACCCTGACCGCGATCGCCGAGCAGCTGGACGAGCAGCGCGAGGTGCAGCAGAACGTTCTGATCGCCCTAAATGCGCTGCTGGAAACCAACCGGGCGCAGTCGGAGATGCTCGCCGAAATCCTTGGCGCCGCCACGCAGGATGCCGGGCCGTCGCCGGTTGCCGTCGCACTTGAGGCGCTCGCCACGCAGGTCCGGCAGATGGACGAGAACCAGACGAGCCTGATCGCGCTTGTGGCCGAGCTGCCGGAGGCGGTCGGCAGACAGTTCGAGACCAGTTTGAAAGATTGGTCGACCGCAACCGCGACGAAGCACTGAAGTGCTGACCTACCGGACGGGCGCGGCAGGCGCCCCCTCGGCGGCGCGCGCCATGAGCGAGCATTTGTTGCAGCAGACGCTGTCGCCGGAGATGGCGGCAATGGCGGAGTACTATCACCAGGGCCTGAAGCCGCCGACACCGGCAGAAGCCGCCGCGGCGCGCTACGCGGCCGAGACGACCGGCGGACGACTGCCGGGCGGCGCAGCGCTTGACGAGCTGGTCGCGCGCGAGGCTGACCGGCTGGCCGAGAGCAGCACCGATGCCGCTGGCCGTTCCCCGCCCCGGGACGAGGTCTTGATCCGGGCGCTGGGCGCGTTCATCGCGGCCGGACTGGTGGACCGGGACGAGGCTGTCGCCTCCCTCCACCGTACCGGCCACGACCGAGCCGGCGATGACGGGCAAGGCCCCGGTGAACGCCTCGACCTCGCAACCGAGAGCGCGCGCACCGGCAAGGACTACAGCAGCGCGACGGCGACGCCCCGCCGGGACATGAACCCGGCGCTTGCCGAACGGCTCGGCATCGATATCACCAAAGCCCTCACCGCGAGCGACGTCGCGAACCTGCTGAACGGCCAGCGCGCCGACGGCGGCGACATCCAGGGCAAGCAAAAGCGGTCGGCAACAAAAGGCGTCGGAACCGTCTTCGGCATGGACGAGAGCCGGATGCCCACGCGTGCCGAGTTGGAGAATGTCCTGGCCGGCCGGCGGATAGACGGAACGGCGTTGGCACCAGCAGCCGCGCAGCGGGCTGTGCGGCGCTTCCAGGCCGTTCTCGGAGCAAAACAGGCCGACCTGACCCCGGAGCAGCGCGAGGACATCCTGTCCGGTCGCACGGCCACGGGCGGCGAGTTGACCGCGAAGCAGTACCACGAGCGGATGGACACCTCCCGGGCGCGGATCGGCTACGTCGATCTGACGTTCTCCGCGCCGAAATCGGTCTCGGTTGCGTGGTCCTTCGCACCGACCGAGGCCGAGCGCGCGATGATTCACCAGGCCCACCACGACGCCATCGGCAGCGTCATGCAGGATATCGAGGTGCAGGTCGGCCGCGCCAGGAAGGGAGATGGCGGACAGGCCGGCTGGGAGCCGGGCTCGATCGGCTGGGTCTCCTTCGACCACTACACCGCCCGGCCGACCGTCGAAATCGTCAAGACCGACCGGAGCGGGCAGGACTACACCGAACTGCACAGCTTCAAGGGCGCCGGCGGCCGGGTCGCCGGCGACATGCAGCTGCATACCCACACCGCCGTCTTCAACGCCGTGCTGACCGAGACCGGCCGCATGGGCGGCCTGTGGCTCGACCAGCTCGACGGTCGCGTGAAGGAATGGGGCGCGCTGTATCAAGCCTATCTCGCGACCAACCTGCGCAAGCATGGGGTGGATGTCGTGCTCGACGACCGGACCGAGATGGCCCGGCTGACCGCCGTGCCCGAGCGCGTCACCGAGCACTTCTCGAAGCGAACCCTGGGCGGCACCGCCGCTGCCCGCGCCTACGCCGCCGAACAGGGCCTCGACTGGGATACGCTGGACGCCGACCGGAAGATCGGCCTGCTCAAACAGGGCGTGCAGGACCCGCGGGGTGCCAAATCCGACGACCTGAGCGATGTTGCTGCCTGGCGCGAAGCTGCGGCGGCCATCGGCTACGTGCACCGCAGCGTCCTCCGGCCCGATCAGAAGCAGCAATCTGCCTCCCGCGACGAACGGCTGGAGGCCGCCTATCAGGCCGCCCTGCCCGTCTTCGACAAGCAGCTGCAGCGCCGCGCCGCCGTCGAAGGGGCGGACGCCCGGCTGGCCGCCGCCAAGGGGCTGATCGCCGCCGGCGTCGAATCTGCCGCCGATGTCAGCGCCATCACCAAGGCCATGCGCGAGCGCGGCGTGACGCAGCGGGGCGAGGCCACGTCGCTCGTCTGGGGCGATCTGAAGGGCGAGAACGGCCGCGACAAGGTCGGCATCACGACCGCCCTGCACCGCGACGAGGAACTTTGGCTCGTCGCCGCCGCGCGCGCCGCCGGCGCCGACAGGACGGCCGCCCTCACCCCGGCGCAGATCGCCGCGGCGGTTCGCCGCTTCCCCGACCTCGACTTCGCCTCCGGCCACGGCAAGGCGCAGCGCGCCGTGATGGAGCAGCTTGGCACCGGCGGCCGCCTCACTGTCGCGATCGGCGTCGCCGGGTCGGGCAAGTCCACGTTGTTGAAGCCGCTGGTGGACGCCTGGAAGGAGGACGGCCGCCAGGTGCACGGCATCGCCCTGGCATGGCGTCAGTCGGACGACCTCACCGATTCCGGCATCACCGCCCGGAACGCGCGGGCCGTGGAGAGCTTCCTGAAATCCGTTGAGAAGGGCCGGATCAGGCTCGGCGCCAGGTCGGTCGTGGTGGTGGACGAGCTGGGGTTGCTCGGCACGCGCCAGCTCAATGACCTGCTGCGCGCCCAGAAGCAGCACGGCTTTCAGATCGTCGGCATCGGCGATCCGAAGCAGATGCAGAGCGTCGAGGCCGGCGCCGTCGTGGACCTGCTGCGCCGGGGCCTCGGCGAAACGGCGATCCCGACGCTGGAAACCTCGGTGCGCCAGGTCGAGAAGGAGGAACGGGAAACCACCCTGATGTTCCGCAACGGCGAGACCGCGGCGGCCGTCCAGCGGAAGGCTGAGAACGGCACCCTGCTGGTGACGCCGGGCGGCTACGGCGATGCCGTGCAGAGCGTCGTCGATCTCTGGCAGCAGCGCCGCGCCGCCAATGCCGGCCGGGACCGGTATGCCATCTCGATCAGCGCGCCGACCAATTTTGACGCCCACCAGCTCAGCATCGCAATCCGGAACCGGCGGCGCGACCTCGGCGAGGTCGGCGCCGACCGGATTACCGTGCCGGCGACGAGCAAGGGTGGCCTCGATGCCCGCACCTATGACCTGCCGCTGGCCGAGGGCGACCGGGTGCGCCTGTTCGAGCGCACCAACGCCCGCTTCCTCGACACCAACAAGGGCGGCAACATCGGCCGCAACGGCACCGTCCTGGAGGTTGCCGCGATCAATGACGAGGGCCTGGTCCTGCGAACCA
>CAIXDS010000328.1 GCA_903918195.1 uncultured Acetobacteraceae bacterium
CGACTTGAACAGAACCCCGTAGCCGGCAGGGGTCTCAGGCGCGTCCGCTTCGCCATCGAGGTCGCGCGCCCGATCGTGGTCGATGGCGGCGGCTGGTATGGAGAGCACGGCCACGCCAGCGAGCACGGCGAAGACGGGCACGAGAAGAAAGACAGCCCGCTGCGAGAACGCATAACCGACCGCGCCGGCCGTCACGGCAATGGCGACGTTGCCCGCATGGTCGAAGGCCGAATTCCGCCCCATGCGCCGGGCCAACTGCTTCCGCGCATAAAGGCCCAAGGTCAAGGCTGCGACGGCCGGCCCAAACACGTCGCCGGCAATGGCCATAAGGCTGTTGGCGATCGCCACCGGCCAGAAGCTCGGCACGATGTAGATGACGCTGGCACCGATGGCCAGCACGGCGAGTGCTAGGACGATGACGCCCCGCTTGGCGCGGGTCTCGTCGATCGCGGCACCGATCGGCGTCTGCACGGACAAGCCAAGCAGACCGCCGACGGTCGTTACCAGGCCGACCTCCGATTGGCTCCAGTGCTGCTGGGTGACCAGAAAGACGTTCAGGAACGGCCCGAGCGCGCCGCGGACATCGGAGAGCAGGAAATTGATGGCGTCGAGCGAGCGTGGATGGAAGCGGCGCCCCTTCGCGACCGGCGTCATAGCCACATCCAGTAGGTGCCGATCAGGAGGGTGATGACGGTCAACGGTGCGCCCACCCGGAAGTACTCCCAGAAGCTGATTGCGACCCCGCGCATGGCGGCCTTCTGCACCACGATCAGGTTGGCGATCGACCCGAGGATGGTGAAATTGCCGGCCAGGGTGGACGCCATGGCAATCGTCAGCCAGGCGGTGTCGTGATCAGGCAGCGAGTCGACGAACGGCTTCATCATCAACACCGCCGGCACGTTGCTGACCAGGTTCGACAGCGCCGCCGTCACCGCACTGAGGATGGCAACCTGATCAAGATGCAGGCGGCCCACTGCGGCAACCAGGTCGGGTGTCAGAAGCGCGCGCTGGGCGCCGGCGACGATGATGAACAGCCCGGCAAACATCAGCAGCAGCGACCAGTCGATCTCGGCATAGACGCGCTCGCTTTTCACCCGGCGTGTCAACAGCAACAGGCCGCCGATGACGATGGCCGCTTTGGCGGGTGTCTCGCCCGCGAAGAACAGTTCGACCATCGCCGCACTCGCCAGCAACGCGCGCAGCACGAGTACGCGATTGACGCGAATGTGCGGCTTCATCGCCGTCATCTGGCCGCGCCCGGCGAACTCGGCGCGGTGGAACAACGCCACCAGGGCCACGGTGATGGCCAGTCCCGCCAGCGCTACCGGCACGAGGGTAAGGAAGAAATGCGTGTAGGGAACGCGGGAGAAGCTGCCGATCATGATGTTCTGCGGATTGCCGGTGATCGTGGCGGTCGATCCCACGTTCGATGCCATCGCCACCGCCAGCAGGTAGGGTTTCGGATCGCGGCCCATGCGCAGGGTCAGGTCCAGCACCAGCGGGGCGAGCACCAGGCAGATCGCGTCATTGACCAGGAACGCCGAGAAAACGCCCGACGTGGCGGTGACCGCGCACAGCAGGAAAAACGGCCTGCCCGCGCGCCGCATCACCCAGGCCGTGGCGAGGGCAAAAAAGCCGGAAAGACGCAGGCTGGCGACGACAATCATCACGCCGAGCAGCAGCGTGATGGTGTCGAGGTCGATCGCCTTGGTGGCGTCCTCAAGCGGAAGCACCCCGGAGGCGACCATCAGGCATGCCCCTACCAGCGCCACGCCGGCGCGGTCGATGCTGAGTCCTGGGATTTTGCCGATGGCAAGGGCAAGATAGCTGGCGGCGAAAATGACGCCTGCGGCGATTTTCCGCGTGTCGTCATCGATCCTTGGGCTGGCCGGCAAGAAGCCGGTTGTCACCGCGGCGGCCAGCGTGACGGCGATGACGACGACGACCAGGACGATGCCCACAAATGACGGCCAACGACGTCGCCGGGAAGGTACATTTGTCTGCAGCAGTCTTTTTCCGGGGACAGCGACAAGTTGGATGCGCGGACTTTCGCGCGTATCTCCCGACGCCACGCGGTCGCGATTTCGCCCCCGCCAGGGGTAAGACGGAGGCAGGCTCACTTGCTCGCGGTGGGCTGAGGCGGTGCGGCGGAATCATCGGGCGCGATGGCGACCGGGGGACCATACGCGTACCACGCGTATTCGTTGCCGATATATACCACGATGTCGGTGGCATTGTTGATGAGGGCAAAGCCGAGCGTGGCGGTTGCATTTCCGGTGAAGGCATACCCGAGCAGCAGATTGCGCGTCGTGCTGACCACGCGATACATCAGCAACTTCCCAAACCCGACCCTGGCCGCTGTCGATTCTGATTCCTTCTCGGAGGGACCGTAGAGATTCCAAACCAGTTCGTGGACATAGTAAGCCATCGCCGCTGTGGCTACGTTCATCGCCGTGAACACGCCGGTGCTGGCCACAGCTCCCACCATCATCGTGTTGTAGAGAGGAATGTCCGCAAGGTTGGCGACGGTCTCGTATGTGATAGTTTTGTAGAGTGAATATTTCCACACGGAGATCGGATGCGCATCTTCGGCATGCGCTCCGTTCACGGGAGCCAGGAGCGACAACAGCACGACGCCGGCTGCTGCATAAGACGCAGGAAAGTGTCGATACACGTACCAGGCTCCCTGTGACGGCGCGGCGGCCCGCAGAAATTCTACGACCATTGATGATCGCGGCTCGTTCCTGGTTGGGCCATCGGGCGATCTATTTTTGCCCGTGCCCTCCTGCATGCCATATGAGCCGTAGGGCAAGCGCGCCCAGTGTAGCAAGCGCGCTGCCGGCCGCATCGGCCTTTATGGGTTCGCCGACAGATCGGGAGTTTACCGGGCTCAATAACGCATCGGCGCGCCCAGTCCAGGCAGTGGTTCCCTTCCTGCCATCGAGACGGTGGGCGGGCTGGCCCAGGACCAAGCGTAGTCGTGAAGCATCCGGCTGCGATCGGCGCCCGACGTGATCGCACCACATGGTACGCGGCCCATTCTCATCGAACTCCCGCAGTGATGCCTTTCATGTGCCC
>CAIXDS010000329.1 GCA_903918195.1 uncultured Acetobacteraceae bacterium
GTAAGCGTTCACTCCCCCGCTTTTCTCAGGCCGCAGCGGGAATTGGGTTGTGCATGAAGCCGGCGCGGGCGCGCCCGAGTGTTTCGGCGATATAGGACCACGGATCGACATGACGGCGACGGCAAGTTTCGACCACGGACAGGGAGGCGGCATAGGCGGCGCTGCCCTCTTCGTTTCGAGTGCCGAAGCTCAGGCGGCGGGCAATGACGGCGATCCGCAAGGCGCGCTCCGCCTCGTTATTAGTGGCGGGGAGATAGGGATTGCGGACGAAGGCGACGATGGCGGCCCA
Organism: uncultured Acetobacteraceae bacterium; assembly: GCA_903918195.1. Taxonomy (GTDB): domain Bacteria; phylum Pseudomonadota; class Alphaproteobacteria; order Acetobacterales; family Acetobacteraceae; genus Rhodovastum. The sequence continues at coordinate 290 of CAIXDS010000329.1, forward strand.
GTCGTTGAGGATTTCTCTGGCGAGTGCCCGTATTTTTTCGGTCTCGTGGTCGCGGTGGAGCTTGCAGGCGCGTTTCATCCGGGCCTGGATCGGGTTGAGGATGGTGTGCCCTTGATCCTCGGCGACGGCGTGGATCAGGCCGCGCAACTCGCGCACCAACCACTCACCGAACTGGACGCCATCGGGCGACAGCCCCCCAGCCAGGGCGAGGCCCTTGCGGATCAGGTGAGCGAGACACCGTTGCCGACGTTCGTAGTCGCGGTAGGCGCCGTAGCCGTCGGTGACCAGCCAGCCGATGATGGCATCGCCGAGCAGGTCGCGGATTTCCTCGTGGCGGCGGCTGCCGATGTGGAAGACGGCGGTGGTCGCGGTCAGGACGACCCAGAGCCAGCAGTTGAGAACGCCCTGGTACCACGGGGTCTCATCGGCATGGATGATGCCGGCGGCCCGCACCTCTTCAAGCAGGTCCTGGACAATCGGCTCGCAGGCGACACCGACCTCGCGGATGCAGCGGTCGATCGAACCGACCGACAGGGGCACGCCCATCCAGGTCAGCAGAAACTCACGGATTTTCCGGCGCGACTGGTGGTGGCGGATATGCAGCGCCGCGATGAAGGCGGCCAGCGACGGGGCGACCATGCAGCGCTCGGTCAGATGGAGCTGCCGTTTGCGTCCGTCCAGGAACGACAGGACGCCAACGCCCGGGCGGGCCTCGGTCTCGTGGCCGCAGGTGCAAAGCACGACCTGATAGCGGTGCTCGACGCAGGCGATGCGGATACCACCGGGCGTGCGTTCCAGTTCCAGCACGGGGAAGGCGGCACCGGTGCGCACCTCCTTGTCCCACATCTCCAGCGGCATGCCGCAGCCGTCACAGGTGCAGGGCCACAGGCGCTCGGTGCGCTCGGCCTTCAACGGCTCATCCCGCCATTTGCCCTTGGCGCCGGGCTGTTTGCCGGGCTTGCGGCCACTCGGCTGCGGCGGCTTCCTGGACGGAACCGGCGGCGTCGGGTTACCAGCCCCGCCCGCAGTGACGCCCGCGCCGCCCGCGCCGCCGGAACCGGCCGCGACGGCACCACCTTTCCCGAAGGGCGGATCCGAGGAGGGCGGTCGCGAGCTGTTGGTCGAGTTCATCGCCAAACGCTCGGCCAAGTCGGTCGCCACGGCGTGAAGACGGCAAGTCAATTCGACAAGTTGGTCGTGGTCCAGCGCCTCAAAGACTGCGCGGTTCATGCGGGACAGGTCGGGCGGTACCTTCGAATTCATCCCCACAACGAATCAGAACCCCAACGGTTTGGCAAGCCGGAAAATCGTTCGGATTCAACGCAGAGTCATATGGGCGCACCCCGGAAACCCGGGAGTGAACGCTTACGTTGCAAGCAGCCTTTCGATGCAGGTATTGTTGAAAACCACTGACGCTGACCTTCAAAACATCGCATTGTATAGAGACAGGCCATTGATCTTGGTGTCGCTCAATAAAGGCGTACTTTACAGCGACTCCCTGGCGAAGTACGCCGTGGCTTTTTTTAGTATGTCGCGTTCCATTTTTACGAGAGCCAATTCGGAACGGAGACGACTGA